>CAUZUN010000053.1:0-5838 GCA_963583115.1 Candidatus Thalassarchaeaceae archaeon | reverse complement strand
ATAAACAACTTAAGCGACTCAAGAACATCAAAGTCGAGGCGAAGGCACTCGAACCTCTTGTTGAGAAAGAGATGCGAATCAAAATCGACCTCGACGATTTGGAAGGGTCGATTGAGGGATTGAGAGCCGAAGCAGATACCGAGCACCAGGCGATGATAGCCTTGCACGAGAAAGCGGATGAACTGTGGAAGGAGATTGAACCACTCTTCTCCGAGCGGGATTTCCTGAAGGCGGAGGGCGACCGACTACACAATCTGTTCAAAGCGAGCCGCGTTGAAGCGGACAAAGTCCACGAAACAATATCTGAGATGATGTCGCAGGTTACCGAAGCGCGCGAGGCACTTCAAGCGCTTTTCGACGAGCGGAAATCATGGATCGAGGACCACAACAAAGCGATTGACGACAGCCTATCGACGCCAGACCAAAACAAGGAACTCGCCGACAGCCTAGTCTCCGACCTACTCAATTCCGGTGGCCTCTCACTTGGGGGAACTGGCGGTTCAATCGAACCAGAGGAAGAAGAGAAGCCTGCAAGTTCCAAGAGGGCCGCAGGCCGCGGCCGTCGCGGCGGGCCAGGAGCGACGGGTGGCGGTGCCGCCCGAGGCAACCGTGGCAGAACTGAGAAGTGAGAGCAGAATTCAGAAGTGAGAGATAGAGCCTCACTTGCGATTACTCTTGACAGTCGATTTTCCATTCGTCGATTACGCCAGACAGTCGATTTTCCATTCATCGATGCGAGTCTGTCGCGTGCGCGTGACAAACCAGCAATTCCTCAAATCATCAGGCTTTGAAATGGTTGGAGCGATGAAATCGACGGCTTCGGCCAGCGTGTCGAACAATTTCGGCGTCTGTTTCATCGCCTCTCGCATCGTCTCTCGAATCAACCAGACGCCGACAGGCGCCCAGTAGCCAGCCCCGATGTCACGCCAGACCAGCGCTGCCCCTCTTTTCCCACGCGCTTCCAATTGTTCCAAGACGGCCAGTCTAGCTGAGTAGTAAGCACCAGTTACCCGGCTTGCGTAGGAGGTCCGAGGTTTCTCTTCTTCGTGGTCGCCCAACAGTTCACTTTCACCCCAGAGCGAGCCTCGCATCCAACATTCCAGCATGTGGAAAGCCCAAGCCCCCGGCGTCAAAATCACTTTGAATCTGTTGTCTAGATAGGTCGTTTCGTAGACCTCAACTTTGTCTATAGAGGGCAAGTCACGAACCCTTTCCCACGCCTGTTTGCCGAGCATGTCATCAGTCGCAGTTATCGCCCAGCGAGTCGGTACCATTCGCCGCTTCTCTTCGACGCCGAGAATTCCGGCTGAAAGTAGTCGGGTGAGGTGTGCCTCTCCTATTCCGTCCTCGCTCAGTTCACTGATTGCAACACTCGCCAGAAGGTCAGTTTCTTCCGCGACAGAGTCCACTTTTCGAGGGATTACTGGGTGGCTAGTAAGCTCCGCTTTTCGGACTTCTCCGGTCGGGCCGAGAGGTCTGCTCAAGGAGTCGAAGTTTGGGGCACTTCCTATGTGAATCGGATTGGTGAACTCCATTTCGACATCGACTGTTCTCTCAGCGAGTGCTAATTCTTGTGTTGTTTGAAGCACTTTATCCGGTCGAGAGGCGTCCTTCACGCCCACCTCATGCCTTCCCCTCACCAAATTCACATGTCTTCCCGCCACCACCTCCAAAGGTTGGCCAAACATTTCTGCTGGGTCGGCCGGCGCTACCGGCTCATCTTCAGCGGATGATAGTGCAGAAGCCATTGGGCCGGCCGTAACCTTGGGGTAGCCGAATCTTCCGACGAAAAGTGATGGTGGACTTGGCCCCGATAGCGATTCGATTCGGCGGCTTGGAAGAGAGGGGAGTTGTCGTCTGACTTCAGCGAGTAGTGGGCATGGGTCGATGCCGCACATGCCGCGTACGCCGCGGCACTCGACGCACTCGGGGAACATCGAACGGGTTGTGAGTGCGGCCGTTCATAGGGATGCCTCTTCCCTCGGAGGAAAACAGGCAAACTTTAATCAAAATCGAAGGTTGCGACAACGGTTTTTCTTAATTCTAGAAAGTGATAATCAACCGTCCAATGAGAACCTCAGTAATGCCGTTCGGCATCACTCTCAAATATAGTTGTAAACGCCCCGATGAGAGATGAGAAACAACGGTGGCCAACCAGTCCGTTCCTACGACCGTAATTGGGATGAGATTGAGAGCATGCTTGAACTCGCTGAAGAGCGAGCAGCAGAATGGCGAAATTGGTTCGAAGAGTGCCGCGACAAGACTGACCGCGAGGGGATGATGGAGGCGGCGCGCAACTTCAAGGCGCTCGACGGTGTCATCAAATGCCTCAAATGGGTACTCGGTGAGCAGGGTGTTGACCACCCTCTAGAATGACCATCTTTCTCCACCGATTTCGGCAGAAATGCCCCCAATATGAATTGATTACCCAAGCCAACGTTCATGACGACTAGCCGATTCGCCGAAGTGTTCCTATGTCCATCGACTTGTCAACCATGCGCCACGGCACTGAATTGCTGAAGCGAGGGTTTGCCAAAATGCAGGAAGGAGGCGTCATCATGGATGTCGTCACCCCCGAACAAGCACAAATCGCGGAGGACGCCGGTGCGACATCGGTTATGGCGCTAGAGCGGGTTCCATCAGATATTCGCGCCGATGGCGGAGTGGCTCGTATGAGCCACCCAGACCTGATCAATGGCATCATCGAAACAACATCGATTCCGGTAATGGCGAAGGCCAGAATAGGGCACTCGGAGGAAGCGCGTGTATTGGAGGCCTTGGGGGTTGACATGGTGGACGAGAGCGAAGTTTTGACCCCAGCAGACCCATTTTTCCACATTCCGAAGAACGATTTTACGATTCCGTTTGTCTGCGGTTGCACTAACCTCGGTGAGGCGGTCCGCCGCATTTTCGAAGGCGCTGCAATGATTCGAACCAAGGGTGAGGCCGGCACTGGAAATGTCGTCTGCGCAGTTCAACACGCCCGACTTGTCGCCGAAGAGATTCATTGGATGCAAACTTGCGACGAAGAAGATTTCAATTTCGCAATCGAGCAGATGGTTGAAGGATTCCGCAAGATGGAATACCTCAGTGACTTGGCAATCGAACTCCAGAACACACCATTCGGTACCATCGAGCAGTGCGAGGAAGGTGTCCGTGAGGTCATCGACGAGGTGAGAAACCTCGGGCGGCTGCCTGTCGTCACATTCTCTGCCGGTGGGATTGCAACACCTACAGATGCGGCACTACTGATGCATCAAAATTTGGATGGCATTTTCGTTGGTTCTGGAATTTTCAAGTCAGAAGACCCAGTTACTACTGCAGAGGCGATTGTCCTCGCCACCCACCACTTCAACGACGCCAACAAAGTCGCAGAAGCATCAGCAATGATGGCTGCTCCAATGCCAGGACTTCAAATCGAAGACTTGGATGTCCGAATGGATGAGCGTGGCCACTGATAACCACTCGTCTTTGACTCGTGGAATTGTTTCCTCCGATGTTACGGCATATTCGATTGAACCCTTCGGGCGGATTGTCATTCAAAAGTGAATGTCCGACAATCGATGATACAATACCCATCGAAATAGTTAGCACATTACTCAGCGTTTTCATCGTAGTACCGTCCTCGAACGAGCAACAACCAATTCTAAGAAAGCCTTGTGCGCGTTGTGGGATATAGGGTCCCAAAATTTAGTTTGAGAATTGAATCTCAATCGTCAGCGAGGACAGGCGAATCGCCCATAGCGATTGGAAGGTCGATCGCTTCGGTTTCGTTGCGCTCGATCCAAGCCTCTTCCTCTTCTGGAACATCGGTGTCGGCGAAGATTGCCTCAACAGGGCATTCAGGGATGCAAGCACCACAGTCAATGCACTCATCGGCATCGATTACGAGGTAGTTTTCAGCCTCTCGAAAAGCCTCGACCGGGCAAACGGCGACGCATTCTTGGTACTTCTTGTCGACACATGCGGAGACTACTACGTGGGTCATCTCAATTCCTCTCTGTAATTATTGGCGACAGTCGCCCTTCTTTAGACTTAACCGAAAACCGACTCGTCAATTGTCTAGAAGCCACTCACTCGCTGGTTCGGGCAAACCATTCCGCTCCGCTTTCTCTCGGGCTTCCGTGATGAGCCTCAGGGCAACCTCCTCTGGTTTGTCACCTGGATAGACTTCCAACTTGATTCGCACCTTGATTACCTCCGCCGTGCTGGCCGCATCAACCAGTTCAATCCGGCCAGCGGTCAGCGCGTCTAAGTCGAGGCGGAGGTGTAACGAATTATTCTCGTCGATTCGGTTTGAGGGCGATATTTGTAGGTCGGAGGCTAACGAATCGAGGGTTGATGTGCCGAATCGAGGTACCATTCTCCGAGCTTTGCCTTTGGAGTCGGCTGAAGCGGTTAGGAGGAACATCGGTGAGCCGTGGAATGAAGGCGTTTTTTCCGCTTCGACGCAGTCATCGATTCCGAGCAGCCATTCAAGGGCGGCTGCGACGCGGTCGATGTCAGCAAGACCGCTCGCATTCACGCTGAGGTGAACCGCGTGAACCGGGAGCGCCATGAATCGGGGGCGGCGACTCGCCGTTGAATACTATGCGGCTTGTCTGTTGGCCTTTGAGTGAAGTGGCCCCCGTAGGGGGTGTTCGCGGCGTTTATTAACGGGCGGAAGGTCGGCGGGACGCTAATGGGGTAGCCCCCGTGAGATGGAAGGTGTTTTCAAATGGCCAGTAAAGGAGTAGCACAGCGCGCAGCAGCAAGAAAGCAGAGAGACAAGTGGAAGGCCAAGCGATGGTACACCATCCGGGCACCACGGCAACCATGGCAATTCAAGGTCATAGGCGAAACTCTTGGAGAATCGTCTAAACACATCATCGGCAGAATCTACGAATTGACCCAGAATGAGGTCGACGGCGACTTCAGCAAGATGCATGTCAAACTGCGCTTCCGCGTCACCGGCACGGTTGGTGACGATGCCATGACCGAATACATCGGCCACAGCCTACAAAGCGACCATGTCCGCAGGCAAATCCGCCGATACCGCGGGAAAGTAGACGATACAGTCGACTGTGTTACAGACGACGGATATTTCGTCCGAATTAAACCACTAATCATCACTGGAGGCCGAGTCAAGAGCAGCCAGAAGAACGAGATGCGCCGCTTAACAAAGGAGACTATCCTCCAATTCGCAGCCCGCTCGACCTGGATTGAATTGCAGAAGGCAATGATGTCCGATGAGATGGAGGTGATGGTGCAGGCAGTTGTCAGAGATATTCAGCCTCCACGCGCAGTCATGATTCGCAAGTCACAATTGATTCAATCAGGAGTAGTCGCCGACGATGGCCTAACTCTTGAGGAGATTGTCCAAGAAGAATCACGAGCAGCAGCCGAGTTGAAGGCAAAGAAGGACGCAATTATTGAGGCAGCAGAGGCTGGCGAAGATGACGACGGCGAAGATTCCGAAGAGACCTCCGACGATTCAGAAAGCGAGCCCGAGCCCGCGACCGAAGAAGCCGCAGAAGCAGAGGCAGAGGAAGCCCCAGCAGAGGCAGCAGACGAGGACCTTTCATCACTCACCGTAAGCGCCCTGAAGGAGAAACTCAAGGCAGCAGGACTCCCAGTATCCGGAAAGAAGGCCGACCTAATCGCCCGACTCAGCGAGTGAGGTGGAGCAGTATGCAGCGTATCGCCGTAATCGGCGGTACCGGCATGAAGCAGTTGGTCGCAGAGGCTGATTTCGGTGATGCAGAATACGATGTTGTCGAAGTTGACTCGCTGAAAAGCGAAAACCGATACGGCGAAGTTCCGCTAGAAGTGATGGTTCTCAAACGGCGCGGTTCAGAC
>CAUZUN010000052.1:0-5916 GCA_963583115.1 Candidatus Thalassarchaeaceae archaeon | reverse complement strand
TCGTCGGTGTGGTTCTGCTATGGGCAACCATCATGTCGGGTGAAATTTTCACCCTTTTCTTCGGACTTTTGATTCTCGGCTTCGCCTACATGTTCCTTCGAAACCGGCTAACTTCGGGCGACGATGCCCGGATTCCGAAACTGTTAGTCAAACGGGAAACTGAGGACCACCCACCTTTCGTAGACGCCACCGGTACCTTGGCCGGTAGCCTCCTAGGTGATGTTCGACACGACCCGTTCCAATCAGGTGGAATGGAGACTCCCGCTCACGACAGAGTCGAGCCGGGAGCGATTCACAAGGCGCATGGCGGCATTTTGTTCATCGACGAGATCAACCTACTCCGATTGGAGGAGCAGCAGGCGCTTTTGGTTGCGATGCAGGAGAAAGAGTTGCCAATCTCAGGGCGCTCGGAGCGCTCCAGCGGCGCTATCACCAAGACCGAGCCGGTTCCATGCGATTTCATTCTCGTCGCCGCTGGAAACTTGGATGCGGTGCAGGGCATGCATCCAGCGCTTCGCAGCAGGATTCGAGGTTACGGATACGAGGTGTATGTCAACTCGGATATGCCAGACACAGCACGGAACCGCCGTAGAGTGATTCGCTTCATAGCCCAAGAGGTTGCGAATGAACAGAAGAAGAAGAGTGGAAAACCGATTCCTCACTTTGACAAGTCTGCGATTAGTAACATTCTGCGCGAGTCACAGCGAAGGGCTGGACGGCGAGGTAAACTCACGCTCCGGCTCCGTGAATTGGGTGGCTTGGTACGCGTGGCGGGTGACTTGGCGGTGGAAGACGGTTCGCAATTTGTCACTTCAGAACATGTATTGAATGCACGAAATATCGCTAAGCCATTGGAACAGCAGGTGGCAGACCGGATGATTGAGCGCCGGTTGGATTACTCCCTCATTGTGAACGAAGGGGTGCGTATCGGCCGCGTCAACGGCCTTGCAGTCCTCGGGGCGAATAGCGGAATGTCTGACTTCAGTGGCATTGTTCTACCAGTCGAAGCGTTAGTAACTCCCTCCCAAAAGAAAGGTGGAGAAATCTTTGCAACCGGTGGCCTTTCTGATATCGCCAAAGAGTCGGTCACGAATGTAAGCGCCGTCATCAAGAAATTGACCGGCAAGGATGTTTCAGACTTCGATATACATATTCAATTTGTAGACACTCATGGTGTTGATGGCGACAGCGCCAGCATCACGATTGCAGCAGCGGTCATCTCCGCCTTGGAAGATGTTCCAATCGGACAGGATTTAGCGATGACCGGCTCTCTATCAGTGCGCGGGGAGGTGCTTCCAATCGGAGGTGTCACCGCTAAGATTGAAGCCGCCGCAAAGTGCGGGATTAAGCGAGTCATTATTCCAAGAGCTAACATGAAGGATGTTTTGATCGATGACGAATTCGTTGACAAGGTGGAAGTGATTCCAGTAGACACACTCGATGAAGTTCTTGCTAATGCGCTGGTCAGCGGACCTGCGAGTGTCAGTCTAGTTGACCGGCTTGGCAAAGTCGTTGACCGACTGACCAAAGAGCCAGCCTCTTCGACCCGCCTCGCTTGAGTTGGGTCGCTGAGCAACCTCTCCTTATTCCCCCCCCTCCCACTCCTTCGTGGAGGATACTTGTGTTAGTCCCCTGTTGATGCGCAAGTGTCACTTTAGTGGTTAGTGGGCGGTTTTGACCTACTCACGGAGCGGTAAACAGATGAACGGTGGAAGTTGCGGTAGAAATTAAGGTGAACAGATTTGGCTCGAGAGGTCGGTGAAACTAGACCAAACGCAGAGGTGGATGATTCCTCCGTCAAGACCGACTCAACAACAACTGTCGCTACTCGCGGCTCGATGGCAGTCTTGTTTCTGGTCGTCCTCATCGATATGATTGGCTTTGGAATCATCATCCCGTTTCTTACCTATATGGTGGGGCATCTCGCTGAGCCCGGTGTGCAAATCGGCCGTTGGGTCGCCGGTTTGATGGCAGCATACGCCGCAATGATGTTCCTCTTCTCGCCGTTTTGGGGCGCCCTATCCGACAGAATCGGCAGACGCCCAGTACTGATGATTGGACTCACAGGAAACACACTGGCATTCTTCGTTCTCGGAATCTCGAACTCACTTTGGATGGCCCTCGCCGCTCGACTCTTCGCAGGGATGGTCAACGCCAACATGTCAGTCACACGCGCCTACATTGGTGATGTCTCCAAGCGGCATGAAATCGCTCGACGGCAAGGAATGCTCGGAGTCGCTTTCGGCGTCGGATTTTCCATTGGCCCAGCATTAGGTGGGCTGTTGTCGGCACCGGCACAGTGGGGTTGGACAGATGCGTTTCAAGGAACGGTTTTTGAGACATACCCCTATCTTTTGGCCTGTCTTGCGTCGTCTGTTTTGTCTTTCAGTGGCTTGCTTTTAGCTATTTGGAAGTTGAAGGAAAGTTTGCCTGCAGAAGTGCGCGAAGAGGCGACTCAACGCTCAGCGATTGCGACACTCACCACGAATCTCGGAAATATCGGCGGGATGTTCAAGCGGCCGAGAATTTCACCACTTTTGTTGTCGATGACCTTCTATTGGATTGGATTCACAATCATGCATGTCGTCTTCATTCTGTTCACGATGCGAGCGGTTTCACAGGGCGGGCTCGGGTTTTCCGAACGGGACAACGGATGGGTCTTTGCATACATCGGAATCTGCGGAATTATCACACAGGGCAGGCTGATTGGGCCACTCACCGACCGCTTTGGCTCTAGCCGTTTGATGGCTTCTGGCTTTCTGGTTGGGGGGGTTGGGCTCGCCTCCATTTCCTATGTACCTCCCGAGTATGCGATGGCAGGAATGCTGTGCGTCTGCACTTTAGTCGCCTTTGGAAACGGCTTGGCAACGCCTTCAAACATGACCCTGCTGACACACGCTTCAAGCGCAGGTGAGCGCGGGGCAGTGATGGGTGTTAGCGAGAGTTTGCGCGCTTTCTCAACGGTTTTCGGGGTGCTCCTCGGAGGTTGGGTTTGGGATTGGACAGTGAACCGCACAGACATGTTTGACTTCCATACCGCATTCCGGCTGTGCGGTATCTTTGCGCTTCTCGGCTGGATTTTCTTCAGGTTCTCAAAGGCGTGGAAGGCTGAAGAGGAAGACCTCAGAGCGGTAGGGGTGGCTGAGTGATGGTTGAACCCGCAATAGTGTGTCACGGTGGAGCAGGTCATTCTGCGAAGGACCAGCCGGGCGTCGACTTGGCGGTTGAGGCTGGATGGGCCGTTCTCATGGGTGCTGGGCAAGGTGGTTCGGACGGTTTGGCTGACTCTAGTGGGTCGGATGGTCCGGGCGGCTCAAGTGGTTCAAGTGGCTCAAGTGGAGCGGGCGGTGCACTGGAGGCGGCGATTGCAGCGATTGTAATCATGGAGAATGACCCGGTTCTCAATGCTGGCACCGGAGGGCGTATTCGAGCCGACGGTTCTGTTCAATTGGATGCTTCGGTGATGACTAGCGATGGAAGATTCGGAGCAGTTTCCTGCCTCGAGGATACTCCTAACCCGATTCATGTGGCTGCAGCGTTGTTGGATGACCAAGTGAACATGCTAGCGGGGCTAGGGGCGAGAAAGTTCGCAGATTCTCTGGGGATTGGGAGAACTCCGGTGGTAGGCTCACCTCTTCCGACGGGGAACGACACTGTTGGTGCGGTAGTTCGAGATTCCTCTGGCCTAATTGTGGTCGCTTGCTCAACTGGCGGTTGCACAGGTCGGCCGGCAGGTCGAATCGGCGACACACCACTCATTGGGGCCGGACTTTGGTGCGACGAAAATATAGGAGTTGCAGCGACTGGAATCGGTGAAGCGATTACCCTCAAGATGTCATGTGTGCGAATTGCTGACAACTTTCGCAACTCGATTGTTGATGCGCCAATCTCGACCAGCGCGATGGATAGCCTCGGTACTGATTTACTCAAAACAGCGATTGATTGGGGGGTCGCTCAGTTTCACCCTTCAGTTGAGGCCGGCTTCATCGGTTTAGGAAAGTCAGGTGGCGGAGTCGGAATTTCAAACACAAAAATGCCGGTCGCATTTCGCTCATTTTCAGATGAGTCCTAACAAGGTCAAAAGATGTAAAACCGGGTCACCGAGAAGCAATAGAGGCAACAGACCGAGCATCAGGAAAGCCATGAAGGGGTATTTTTCGGTAACCCACGCCTTGTCGGCGCCAAGTTCGGAGAGTTCGTCGAGTAGACCTTGCACATCGGTCTCGCCTCGGCCGCCTCGTGAAGGGCGCATCCGGGTGACAATGCTCCGTTCACCATCGGCCCCCTCCATCACCTCGTCCAACAACCAAACATGCCTTCTGGGAATTTCAGCGAGTGACATCCTGCGGGCGTGCCAAGACATACGCAGGTTTCCTGCGTCTCCGGCGGCGAAGTTGAGGACGAAGACATAGCCGGGAAGAATGAGGAAGGCGAGTGCACCCCATACCAGTAGGGCGAGTGCGGGTGGCATCATCGCAACTCCATCAGGGGGAAGTGAATTCCACCAAGGGAGGCAGAGGGCGACGAACATCATCGCCTTGGCGTCGGCTCCGCCGTGTAGCATTCTCAGTTGGTAGCAGAGTTCGAAGAATAGCAAGACGGCGCCGATTCCAACCATTTTGATCCATAGGAAGGCGGCGGTCATTTGTTCTGGGTTGCCACAATACTCCACTACGGAGTCAAAACCGCATGGCCCGGTGATCGCGGTTAGGCCGTGCGTCGATGCACCGATGGCAAGCCCAATCCCCGAGACGGCATACCAGCAGGTGACGAGAATGTCAACTTTTGAGCCGGCTTGGAGGTCGGCCAGCGTAGGACGGCCGATAACGGCGGTAGAGGCGTATGCGACCACGGCGGAGGCGGTCAACCAGGTGACCAAGTCAGCGTCTCTCATCAACAGTTCAAGGCAGAGCAGGAAGAGTGCAGGTTTGGCCCAAGTGAGCCACCAGTCGTTTGGAACGCGGCGAATTTTGAGGTCAAGATAGGTCGCACCGGCAAGAGTGAGTACCAATGTCAGCACACGCGCGTAGGCGAGAAGGTCGAATGCGTCGGGCATGCTCTCCGGCCCTGCCACAGGTAAGTGCCATAAATGGCGCGCGGTTCGCCAACCTTGTTCCCATGGAATGCGGAGGTCAACTTAGATGGACATCGAGGCTCGCTTGGAACAGATTTCAACAGTGATTTTGCAGTTGGACGACTCAAAAGTTCCCCGAAATATTCGCCGGGGTGCGAAGGAATCAGTCGAGCTGTGGTTGCTTAACAAGAATAAGGAGATGGATGTCAGAATCGCCATGACGCAAAGCAAGTTGGAAGAATTGGGACAGGACCCGAACATTCCGATGGAGTACGGCACACTCGTTTTCCAAATCAATACCGCGCTGGAGCAATTGCTCGCTGAAATCCTTTGATTCACACGCGTGCGCGAGTTTTCCTCGGCCCTTCTGGAAGATTCCCTCAATTCAAAGGGTATTCCCAAATGGGCGCCCTCTTTTACCTCGATTCAACCAAGAGGTTGGGTTTTCCTGTTCACAAGTCGTTGGATATTCGGATTCAATCAGGTGGTCGGCCATTCCGATTCACGGAGGTTGTTCACTTTCACTTTCAGCGTGGCCTGCGCGAGAAAAGAAGGTAGACCAACAGCGATGCCTGCTGGTTATGCTAGCCGAAGTGATTCGAAGTGTTGTTTTGCCCGATGGAATTGTGACCGCTCATTCTGACCGGACATTGATGTTTAGACCGAATAGAGGACTTGAACAGAAGGTGAGTTTGCCAGCGGTTGGCACTGCACTGCTCGCATGTCGCGGCCCTCAAGACCGTTGCTGGCGAATAGTAGTCGGGAACAAATCGGGTTCTGTACAGACTTATTCTCTACCTCGGCTTGAATTTGTTAGTTCTAGTCTACTTGGCGACTCCCAA
>CAUZUN010000051.1:0-5925 GCA_963583115.1 Candidatus Thalassarchaeaceae archaeon | reverse complement strand
GCCCTTTCAGTCAATGGAGATATCTTCCAAATCAACAACCTGTTCGGCGAGAAAGTGCCACGACAGGCCGATCTCAAGTGGACTCCGAAGGATGTCCAGGTGCGAGTCGAGAACAAGGTGGATGTCATCGTCACAGGAGCAGACCGAGAGAAGGTCGGCCAGACAGCAGCAATCATCGAACGGGCTTGCAGGATTCGTCGAAGGGACCGCAGAGTCTTCCAAGATGGAATTTACATCGTCCAAAAAGGGATTAACTAAGGAGGTAATGAAAAATGGGAGATTACAACGATTTGACCGTTGCCGAACTCAAGGACCTCTTGAGAGAAGCTGGATTGCCACTATCTGGTAAGAAGGCAGACTTGGTTGCTCGACTCGATGACGCCGGTGCAGATGCGCCGGTCGTTGAGAAGAAAGTCGCAAAGAAAGAAGTCGCAAAGGTTGCTGACGATTCCGCAGACGATTCTGGTGACGAAACTGAAGCCGATGCTGACGAAGAGTCAGACGACGACTTCGATGACGACGACTTCGACGACGAAGAAGAATGGGACGACGAAGAGATGATTCACATCGCTCGTCAAAAGCCCGAACTTGATGATTCAACAAAGGCTGCACTCATTGCCCGCAAGGCGCAGTACAAGAAGCAGCCAGCATTCCGCCGCCAAGAGTGGTACCGATACAAGCGGCTCTCCAAGACAGGCTGGCGCAAGCCCAAGGGTTACCAGTCCTCACAACGGCTCAACCGAAAATACCGCTCTCCAATGGTCCGAATAGGGTTTGGAAAGGTCATAGGGGCCCGTGGTCTACACCCTTCCGGGTTTTCCGAAGTAATGGTCCACCGACCAGACGACCTTGAGATAATCGACCCGAAGACCGAGGCAGCACGAATCGGCAAGAGAGTCGGCAACAGGAAGCGAATTGCCATTCACGAGAAGGCTGACGAATTAGGGATTCGAGTCCTTAACAGAAGGAGGAATATTTGATGCAGTTGAGTAACCAGAAGCGTCTCGCAGCGGAGATTCTCTCGGTACAGTTGGGCCAAGAGGTTGGCCTCAATCGAGTTTGGATCAACGATAACTATCTCGAACAGGTTAGTGGTGCAGTCCAAAAGAACGACATCCGCGACTTGATTGAGATGGGCTACATCAAGGCGAAGCCGGTTCAAGGCACCAGCCGTGTGCGCGCCAACAAGAACGCTAAACAGAGGGCGAAGGGCCGCAGAAAAGGGCACGGAAAGCGTTCAGGTTCTGCAAATGCTCGTGACCCACGCAAGAATCGCTGGATGCGATTGCTACGAGCTCAGCGCCGACTCATCAAGGAGATGCGCGCTGATGGCACTCTAACTCCAAGTCAATATCGCTTCTATTACAGAAAGTCGAAGGGTAACTCCTACCGTAGTGTCGCTCACATGAAGGCGAATATGGAAGTCGATGGAATCAAATTGGGTGGTGAGTGATTAGATGGCACATGGAAAAAGGCAGAGAATGCGATATCGTCGACGAGAGCACGCTCAAACCGACTACCGTCGCCGGCTCAAATTGCTACGCTCGGGCGAGCCTCGCGCAGTAGTTAGAATCAGCAACACACAGGTGACTTGTCAACTCGTTGGATACGAGGCTGATGGAGATGTCATCTTCGCCTCCTCAAACGGGGTTGGACTGGTCTCGAAGTACAAGTGGCCCAAGGGGTCATCCAAAAAGTCAATCCCAGCCTGCTATCTTGCCGGCCTCGCTCTTGCAAAGCATGCAAAGTCAGCCGGCCACAACAGTGCAGTCCTCGACATCGGACTTGCAGCGTCATCCAACGGGAACCGCGTTTTCGCCGCTCTCAAAGGAATGGTTGACGGCGGATTGGATATTCCACACGGCGAGAGCGTCCTCCCAGATGAGGACCGACTCAACGGCGCTCACATCGACGCCAAGGTCGAGAAGGCAGTCGCCAAGACTCGCAAGGCAATCGAGGGGGCATGAGAAATATGAGTGATGAGGCAAATCCCGAAGAAAAAGTCGAACTCCCTGAGCAGATTGCACCGGGCCTTCAGCTTGCACACAATCCAGTTCCAGAGCCTGCAGAAGGCACACACCGTCGCCGACGAGGTCAGCACGACCCGATGGCTGCTCTACGACAGTGGACCCCACGGACTCGCTTGGGTCGAATGGTTCGCAACGGTCAGATTTTGACCATCGAGCAGGCATTCGAGAGCGGACTTCCGATTCGAGAGGTCGAAATTGTCGACGCTCTTCTACCCGGCCTTGAGGACGAGGTAGTCAATGTCAATATGATTCAGCGGATGACCGACAGTGGTCGCCGTGTTCGATTCAATGTGATGGCAGCAGTAGGCAACGAAGACGGATATGTCGGTCTTGCTATCTGCAAAGGTAAGGAAGTCGCAGGGACAATTCGCAAGGCGATTGACACTGCTAAGTTGAGTGTCATTCCAGTTATGCGCGGTAACGGCTCTTGGGAGTCGGGTGGCGGTTCAGGGACCAGTATCCCATTCAAGGTACAGGGGCGCGCAGCCTCAACCCGTGTGACCCTCATGCCGGCACCAGCAGGAAAGGGACTTGTGATTGGCGAAAAGGGCCGAATCGTCCTCCGTCTAGCCGGTATCACCGACATCTACTCACGAACTGGCGGACAGACTCGCACCACCATCAACTTCGCAAAGGCGACTTTCAACGCCTTGGAGATGCTCAACAGGTCGAAGATTAGCGAAGACCAGAAGAAGCGCCTTTACATGACCTCTGGGAGGATTCACTCATGAGTTGGCTAGTAATCCGAGTTCGCTCTGACAGAACAGTCGAGCACTCCATACGAGAGACCATGAGTTACCTCAACTTGAGTCGAGTCAACCACGCAGTCATCGTTCCAGACCGCCCCACCTATGCTGGGATGCTGCAAAAAACCAAGGATTATGTCACCTGGGGGGAAGTTGACGCAGAGACTGTAGCAACTCTCATCCGAGAGCGTGGCCAACTCGTTGGCGGTGCTGCAGTTACCGATGCAGATGTCAAGGCAGAAACCGACTACAAGAACATCGACACATTCGCAGCAGCACTCGCTTCTGGCGAAGCAACCGTCAAGGACATGGCTTCGCTGAAGAAGGTCTTCCGACTACACCCGCCACGAGGCGCCAAAGGGTGGGGTGGCATCAAGCGCCACTTCACAGTCGGCGGTGCACTCGGGTTCCGCGGAGATGCGATACTAGAACTCGTTCCACGAATGATTTGAGGAGGCAGAAAATATGGTATCCCGTACAAACAAATTCCGAGGCGGAAAAAGCCGTTACCACGGTCGCGGCAAGAAAGCAGGACGAGGCGCTGGAAAGCGTGGCGGCCGAGGAAACGCTGGGCTCAACAAGCACAAAGTCATGACCCGCATCAAGTTTATGCCAGGACATTGGGGGATGCACGGCTTCAACCGACATCCTTCCCTGCGAAATGTGCATGTCACTGTGAATGTCAGCCAATTGACTGACCTCGCAGACGGGGCTGACAGTATTGACCTCGCAAAGTTCGGCATCGACAAGTTGCTCGGTTCCGGGCGATTGAACTCCTCCCTTTCAATAACAGTCGCACACGCCAGCGCAAACGCAGTCTCGAAAGTCGAGGCTGCCGGTGGCTCAGTGACCCTTTCCGAGGGTGACGAAGACGAGTGGGAAGAGGAGTGAGTCCGCTTTACCGGTAGCAAGTCTGAATAGCATGATGGATGGGGCTGGCAGAATATGGTACGAAAGCCCTCAGCATTCGGCATCACAGCCATTTCTCTCATTTATTTCGGCTCTCTTTTCTATTGGCAGTGGGACGCACTGACCGGCACAGACCGGGATGCAATGGTCTTCGCGGCTCAATTGATTGCAGTTGCAGTCGGTTATGTCGCCTATGTGATGTGGTGTGTTCAGCGAGACCTGCCTGAAAGCATCAAGTCAATCAAATTCTTTGGTTCAACAGCAAAGTTCCTCGGATGGATCGCCATTATGGGCGGCTTCTTTTACTGGTGTTTGCAGGACCAATCTCTAGTCGGGTATCTCTTCGTCGGCGTCGCCTTGATGGGTTGTGGTACCGCATTGGCACTCGCTTGTCTAGTCTATAGCGGTGAAGAGAGCAGCCGATTGTTCGCGCTTAAGCGATTAGTCGATGTCTATCCAACCATCACCAAGCCAGATGGTCACGTTCGATTTGGCCAGAAGATGTGGACGACAACTTTGGTTCTGATGATTTACTTCGGCATGACCAATGTGATGATTTGGGGATTGGCAGAATCCACGATGGATATCTTCTCCTCATTCAGAGCGATTATGGCTGGCGCATCTGGTTCAATCATGCACTTGGGTATCGGCCCAATTGTTACCGCTTCGATTATTATGCAACTTTTCGCAGGTGCAAAAATCATCAAGTTGGATTTGCAAGATTCAGAGGACAAGGTGCTCTACCAAGGAGTCCAAAAGATTCTGGTTCTGCTGATGATTCCAGTCGAGTCAATTCCGCAGGTGTACGGCTTCCTAGACCCTCATGAAGACATGGTGGCGATGTTCGGATTAGGCTGGGCAAACTCACTAATTGTAGCCCAACTTTTCATGGGTTCATACCTCGTTTTCCTTCTCGACGAACTGGTCAGCAAGTGGGGAATCGGCTCAGGAATTTCGCTCTTCATCGCAGCGGGTGTCGCACAGTCAACCTTCGTGGGTACACTCTCGCCGCTCGCCTCCGCTGGGGGCGCTTACAGCCTCCAAAACCCTCCTGCCGGGACCCTCCCCATGATATTCTACTGGCTCAGAACTGCCACCTACTCCGACCTCGTCTCGAGGAACGGTTTTGAGTCAATATTACTGGGCGACCAGTTTCACGCGAATCCTGTAATTGCCCTTGTTTCGAGCATCATTGTGTTCCTCATCGTAGCGTTCGCTGAATCGAGTAAATTGGAATTGCCATTGACACATGGGAAGGTCCGCGGCCATCGAGGAAAATACCCGATTAGGCTTGTCTACGCAAGCAACATTCCGGTCATCTTGATGGCAGCACTGCTTGCCAATTTGAACATGTTCACGCTGCTCTTCTGGAGCCACCCAATCATATCTACCGTTCCGATACTTGGAGCCAATGGCATGTGGAGTATTGCGCCTTGGTTAGGAGCGTATGAGGTTGGCTCCACGACCGCTTCGGACGGCTTCGCCTGGTACGCCTCGATGGTGCAGGGAGCCCAATCATGGTTGCTGCCGATTCTTGACCAGACAGGCGACGGTTTCGGTCACAGTTTATGGCAAATCATCCTGCATATGTTCACTTATGTCTTCTTTATGACCGTAGGTTCGATGGTTTTCGCGAAGTTTTGGATTGAGACCACGAACATGTCCGCTAAGGACGTGGCTAAACAAATTGAACGAACCGGCATGCAAATTCCCGGATTCCGGAAGAATCCTGTCGTTTTGGAGCGTATTTTGGAGAGATATATTCCACCTGTCACCTTGTTTTCGGGTGCATTCGTCGGTTTGCTCGCAGCGGGAGCTGACTTGCTCGGGACCACAGGTAACGCCTCGGGAACTGGATTGCTACTTGCCGTAGGCATCATCCTCAGGACGTATGAGCAGATCCAGAAGGAACAAGCGATGGAAATGCATCCGATTTTACGCGAATTCTTCGGCGCATAGTGAGTTGGCGAAGCCAAATCGCTCGGTTTTTGTCAGCATCTCAAAGTGTTCAATCGCTAACATAACGAGCGTCATTATCGCACCTAATTTGGGCTCGAAAACAGCCAAATTATTGGCCTTTTTCTGGTCGTTTTTCCGCTCGAAATCCCGGTCAATTCACTCCTCTATTTGTCTCCTTGACAGGAGAGCTTCTCGGCGCGAGGCGGGCTGCTGAGAGGGAGCGTGTAGCCCCCTCTTCAGTTCCTTTCAAATGCTGTACTGCGAGCCTGTACGGCAGGTGG
>CAUZUN010000050.1:0-5975 GCA_963583115.1 Candidatus Thalassarchaeaceae archaeon | reverse complement strand
CACTACAATAATTGATGGACCTCACTTCGCAGTGATTCATTCAGTTCTGCTTTCTACTTGAATAATAAAACCGATACAATTGACAAATACAAAGAAGAGCACTCACTCTTCCTCGCCCCAGCCATCGTCGGCGACCGATTCGGCGGACGCCTCCGCACCATCCGTTTCGTCCTTTGCTTCCTCAGTGGCTGGTTCGACTGATTCGGCTTCATGCGCCTCGTCATCTGCGTGGTCATCTTCTGCGGACTTCGCCTCGACTTGTTCGACTTCATTGGACTCGTCTTCTTCATCCTCCTCGATGTAACCACCCAGCAATGACATAGCAAACTCGGTATCAATCGACCTTTGCTCTTCTGTTGTCGGCATCGGCTCGGAGGGGGGAAGAGGCGCGGGTGGCAGGTTTCCAGCCGGATCAGAGAGAGTATTTTCTGCGGTCGGAGAGGGTGGAGTCTCGTAGACCACATTGGCGGAAGTCACTCCTTGGCTGCCCGAAGCGTCGCTGGCTGTGCTCGCTGCGGTCACAAGTTCAGCCCCATCTGGAGCGGGTGGAGGCGCAGTGCCGTGCTCTTGCCATGAACGAGCGATATCAGCCGCGCGACTTGTTCTACCCTCGTCAGCCTCTGACTCATACTCATCATCGTCTTCATCATCATCGTATTCTGACGAACTTCGCATTCTCATGACGACAATCGCAAACACCATCGCGAACATCAGCGTAATCAGTGCGCCGAGACCGAGTCCTGCTGCAAGACCGCCGCTGCCACCAAAACTGCCCTTCGACTCCGGAATGACATGAGATTGATTCCACCGAAGTGGGTCAGCTGGGAACATGTCGGCGCCATCCGAGATATTCCAGTCATACTGTAATGGCGGCTCCATCGGGTCGGACCAACCATCGCCATCGGTGTCAGGACAACCGAGTCTGTCGTGTTCCGAATCACCACGAATCGTCGTGCAATCATCGCCATTAATTCCGGCCCGCTCATCACCAAATCCATCTCGGTCGGTATCTCGCCATTGAGTCGGCTCGTCGGGAAACGCATCATTCTCATCAGACCAACCATCATCATCCAAATCTGGACAACCGTTTCGGTCACCCCATGAGCGACCTGGCTCATCCGGGCAGTCGTCGAAAGGAGGAACTGCAAGCCCAACCCCTTCATCCTCAAAGCCGTCGCCATCGCGATCTAGAGGGTGTTTGTCCGCGTTTTGAGCGCCCGGAATGAATTCACCGGGCCAGTGGTCGTAGCGGGAGTCATTCCAATGTGGGTTAGCCCAATTATCACCTTGACCATCACCGTCGGTGTCCTGCCATTGGGACCAGTCGTCTGGGAAGGCATCACCATCATTAGAGGTTTCATCACCATCACTATCGGGACATCCTAGTCTGTCCCGCGACGAAGTTCCGTATTCTTCGGGGCAAGCATCACCATCGTTGCCGCTTGAGTTGTCACCGTATCCGTCCCCGTCAAAGTCGGCCTGTTGGGTCCAATCATCGGGGAATTGGTCTGCCGAATTGCCGTCGGGGTCATCTCCCCAACCGTCACCATCGCGGTCGCGGAATTGGGTTTCATCGAAAGGAAGGTCATCGATTTGTGTGGCGCCACTCGTATCGTTGTCACCCCAACCATCACCATCTGTATCCTTCCATTGAGTTGGATTATTCATGAATTCGTCAGTAACATCCGAGTAGCCGTCACCATCAGTATCTGGGCAGCCCGGATTGTCAATCGTCCATACTCCCGGTAGAGTGGGGCAGTAGTCCATGTCGACTGCGCCGTAGACATACTGGCCAAGCCCTAAACTAGCGTACGCTACGGTCATATCCTCGTCGTGCCAATTATCTCCGAAACTATCGCCATCCGAGTTGTTCCATTGCGTTGGCTCTGTGGGGAATGCGTCGCGGTCGTCAGACCAGCCATCGGAGTCGGAATCTGTGCAGCCGAGCCTATCTATCGTGGAAGTGCCGTTCACGGTCGGACAGTCGTCGGCGAGGTTGCCGCTCGGGTTGTCGCCATAGGTGTCACCATCTTGGTCCCGCCATTGGGTTGGCCCTACCGGATGGCTGTCGTCAACATCGGCGTAGCCATCTCCATCTAAGTCAACACATCCGATGTATGGTTCAACAGTAGCATTTCCCCAAGTGTCGGGGCAGTTATCATCATCGTTGGCAATCCTATCATTGTCATCATCTTCGATGAGCCCTTTCCAGATGAAAACATCAAAATCTCCTGCGCTTGAGATGTGGTCTGAACCAAATTCTGCCGGCCCCGTAACGGTGCCCTTGAACCGGCCGGCTGTATGGACGACATCCGCCGCATCGACATCGATGGCCCATCCCCGGTCGCCTCCTGACGGGCCACCGGCAAGGTAGAGCCCACGCCACTCGCCATCCGAGGTGCTCGATTCTCCAACGAAGGCATCAGAGGCTCCGCTAGTGTTAGCCATCAGGGTAGTCGCGGTGTTCTCAAAAGTGGTTTGACCAGCGATCAGTCCGGTCGTGTAGAGGATGCTCTCATTGGAAGAAAGAGCGAGGGAGAAGCCCATGTCATCGCTGGGACCGCCACCCTTCTTGGCCCACGACCAAGTTCCACCCGAATCGAGTTTTCCGGCCCAGACATCGGTGCCGCCAGAGTTTGCTGTGAGGCGGTCGCTGCCAAACGCGGCGAGAACTCCATCGAACTCCCCTACAGCATAAACAGAATCTGATGAGTCGGAAACGATGTTTCTCAGCGTGTCAACTCCAGTCCCGCCTGCAGAGGTGGACCACTTGACGCTGCCACCGTCATCCACCTGCATGACCCACACATCCTGTGAACCGGAACTGGAGGTGAGGGTGGTGCCGCCTGGAAATTCAACCGTATTGGCGAAGTTGCCTGCGATGAACCAGTAGTTCCCGGTTGGAGAGGGAGCAATCGAGGCGACTGTATCCAGTTGTGACATACCGCCCCAACCAACTTGGGAAGACCAGCTTCCATCGAGTTCGAGGAAACCGACATACATGTCTGAAGTGTAGGCGGAGTTTACATCGGTGGTGCTTTCGTGATACCAGTCACCTTGAGAGTTGGTGTAAGCGAATATCTTGCCAGCGTAGGAACCTGAAACTGTTACCGAGTTGTTGAACACCTTGATGTCGGTGGGCATCACCTGCCCAAACTGTTCAACATACTGGAAGGTGTTAAAATCAAGTTCTTCGATTTTGTTTGATGTTTGGGCCCACAGCCAGTTCCCAGTGTTGTCCAACTTGCCGACGAACATGTCGTAGGTAGATTCGGAATGAGCGGAGAGTGAAAAGGAACCCAACTGGACAGATGGAGATGCTGAACCCTGGCTATCCATGAAAGGGCCGATAACATACACATTACCAGCGCTGTCAACATCGACCCCGAGTCCCCAATCCTCGTATGCGCCACTTATCTGAGAAGCCCACATCCAATTCCCATCATGGTCCATCTTCGCCACGAAGCCATCTAGCCCGCCTACTGAATTGAGGGTGGTACTGCCGAAGCTCGCGCTGCCGGAAAACGAACCGGTGACATACGAGTTTCCTTGGCTGTCGAGAACCATATCCCATGCCATGTCTGCCCCACTTCCGCCACCGGGTGTCGCCCAGTGGTCGTCGGGACTGTTTGTGACTCCGAATGGGAGTGACTCCGAGTCAAGATTGGCTGAAATTGAAGGGAGGGAAAAGAACAGACCTGCAAAAAGAGAGACCAGAAATAACGCGCTGATGGAGAGCGCTGAACTTCGGGCCATTAAGATTCGACCTTCAGCCTACCATATAGGACTCACCCCGTAAAGGGGTGAATAAAATCACGAAAATTTAGAGAAATTGATGATTCTATCGGATTCACAAATCGTTGAGAATTGAAACTTCGGAGATGAATGAAGCGTAGGAAATAGTCCCATCCGCCATCGCAGCGATGCCCGCTCTTGCTAGTACATCGAATTCTTTCTCAAACGCACCCAATCCGTATTCTGCAAGTTTGAACCGGCCGGTGCGCCGCAACATGCTGAACACCATTAGGGCGCGCCGCAACTTCTCTCCATTACGACGCATCACAGTTGGCTCCTCTCGGCATTCTAGCACATCGAATCCGTTCTCTTCGATAACTTGGCGCCAACCATCGATTGTGCGAAGTGAATCCTCCCCCAAGACTAGGTCGGTGAACCGGGCAACTTCGGGAGCCAAAGTACGGCCCTCGGCGATGACAATTTCGCTGTTCAGCAACTTTCCATCTCGGCTCAACAGACGGCGAATCTCATCGAACATAGGAGGAAGTGTCGGGGTTCGAGTGAGTATGGATTCGGTGAGAAGATGGGTCCCCCAACCATCGGGATAAGGCACCTGAGTTAGATGGGAATGCTGGAACTCGACATCGCCCGCCTGCCGTTCGGACTTGGCCAATTCGACCAACTCCGCTGAAGAATCCACGCCGGCAACCGAGCATCCTGTCCTCGCTGAGAGGAGATACGAAACTGAACCGGCACCGCATCCAAAATGCACTAACTGAACACCCTGCCCGACTCCACCTCGGTCGCAAAGTGAGTAGGCGACATCAACATTTGAGGGGAACGCATCTCCGAAGGCGCGGCGGAAAAGTGGGTTGGCTCGAAGGTCGGTCACGGGCTAAGCGCCTCGGTGCAAGGTCATCAATGTCTTGACTTCGGCGCAGTGGTGTAATGGCTACAAAGAGTGGACCGGTTGTCTTATTCCGACTCTTTAGGTCGCCGCCGATGCCGCCACTGTGGCTTAGCTGGTAGAGCACCTGATTCGTAATCAGGCGGTCGGGAGTTCAAATCTCCCCAGTGGCTTTAATTCGTTGATTGTAAGTCGATTCATGGGGGAGATTTTACCTCCCTCGGGAGCGCGGAAATCATCGAAGGTGTTCGAAGCCGAATGTTAACCGAACTTGGCCGCCGACAGCGCCAACGCGTCAAGCGCTGGCATCCGCTTGTCAGCAAGAAATGTCAAACAAGCCCCGCCACCTGTACTATTGTGGCCAATTTTATCGCTCACCCCTCGTTGCACTACTAAGGTGCTAGTGTGCCCGCCGCCGATGATTACGAATGCATCGGTTTCAGAACAGGTGTTGATTATCTCAATCGTTCCAAAGGCGAAATCGGGCTTCTCAAAGTAGGATGCTGGCCCATTCCACAGCACACACCCTGAATTCATGACCACCGGTCGGATCCGCATCAAAGTGCCAAGACCAACATCGTAAATCGGATATGGAGAAGGTAATTTACTCACAGAAATTGCGACTCGCTCGCCATCTTTCTCGACTGCTAAATCAATCGGCAAAAGCAATTTCTCCGCATACCGCTCAACCACCTGGGTGGCCATCACCCAAGTTCTCTCAAACTCATCCTCGAGCGAATCCCTGATAATGGCTTCATTACCATCTCCCAGCGAGTGCCCCGAGGCCCACAACATGAGATTGCCGACTACTCCCACTGGAACGATTGTGTCGACCTGTCCCCGTTCCAACAAGTTGAGAGCAATATCAAGCGAATCGTCGCATTTCACCCCGCCAAGTATCACCGTATACGGTCTTGGCGGGTCATCAACCGCTGTTGAAAGCGCTGAAATCTCCTCTTCCATCAAGAGTCCGGCGTAGGAGGGTAGTACGAGTGAGAGGCCGGTGATGGTTGGGGAATTCCTGTGTGCGCAGGCGAACGCGTCACAGACGAAGGCGTCGGCCACGGAGGCCAATTTGGTGGTCATTTCAGAGCCCGCCAATTCTTCAAAACTGGCTTTTCGGAGACCCATTTCCTCAGGGTGACCCCGGACATTGTCAAGGAAAATCATCTCCCCCGAAACCATTCCCTGAATCGCCCGCAACGCCCTCTCACCACACACATCATCGATGAAAGTGATCTCCCTTCCCAAGAGTACCCCCAACAATTCGGCGTGTCTCTCCATCGAGGTGAAGTCGGATTTTCCCGGTCTTGACTGGTGAGCTAGTAGGACA
>CAUZUN010000049.1:0-5976 GCA_963583115.1 Candidatus Thalassarchaeaceae archaeon | reverse complement strand
CACTCCGGCGGAAGAACATCAAGCATTCCCCGGTATGGTGAACGGCGGAATAATCGGCACACTGCTCGACTGTCACGGACATTGGGCTGCTGCGATTGCGCTGATGGACGCGGCTGGTGATGACCATCCTCCATGCACGGTAACCGCCTCCTACTCCATCAAACTCAGGCGTCCCACCCCGGCCGGTGTCCCACTCCATGTAACGGCGAAGGTCGTCGAGTTAAGCGAAGGTCGAGCGCAAGTCGAAATGGAACTTCAGGCGGAGGGGAAAGTCTGCGCATCCGGCACAGGATTATTCGTCGCTGTGAGAGAAGGCCATCCCGCTTTTCACAGATGGAATTGAGGTGGCGCAATGGTTACCAATTCGGAAATTAAAGGTGGCTGGCGAAATGGTTGTTGACCCAACATTGGAATTGCTCCGCTATCGTGTTTTGGCAACGATGGCAAGCATGGAATCTCTCGACTCTGAAAACTTGACTCCACTCGCAGATATTCCGCTTGGAAAGTTGCGGGTAGACGCCACCCGATTACACGCAGTCTGCCGTTATCACAAGGGGGTCCAAAAGAGTGACCCGAGCCTTGGTCCAAACGATGTTCGGAAGGTAGCAGTACACCCCGTTGCCCTCGCACCAGAATGGGAGAGGTACGCTGAGTTCCTTCTCTTTCACGAGTTCCTCCACGCTCTCGGACATGCTGGACATGACAGAATTTTTCGAAAACTCGAGGCGGATTGGCCCGATTATGAGGCGACACAGATGGGTGAAACATTCGGAACTCATCTTCGTGAGAGAAACGCAAAGTGGCGCTGGCTTTGCCCCCAGTGTGGCTGGAATACCGCTCGCTCGGTGAAATCCCGGGGCCGCTATCTCTGCCGAGGATGCCGAGTGAAATTAGTTGATGAATCACTTGAATTGACGATTTCAACATCTTGATGAGCATTTTGTAATACATCGAACCACAATCCATTACAGATAGTGTATGCTCCGCTCGCTCATGGAGCGAGCGCTCTCTACGCGTATGTGCGTGAGGCTGACGCTGCTAATTTCGCTGCTCATGATGGGGACTATCCCAGCAGATGTCGGTGCGGAAGTTGGAGTTGGAGATTCTACTCTGAACCTCTCCTGCCTATCCGCTTCAAGTTGCCTTCTCGACAATGAGGCGATTGGAGTCGACAAGATGTCGAAGCAGGAAACCAGCGCATCTCCTGCCTCACCGGTCACGGTCAGCATCGAATTTGTGATGAATCCCGATCAAGTTCAACTCGCTTTACTGCCGCCTACAATTGATGAATTGGTCATTGACCTTGTAATTCAAGAGGAAATCGGCGGCGTCAATTCACCAGATATTATCGTTGACTTTTGGCTCGGACCGAGCACAAATCAGTGGACACTCGATGGCGGTAGTCCATCATCACCTCGCCTTGGAGCGTATCGAATTCTTGATGCAGAACTCGATTTGAGCCGGGGTCGCCTGTTGAGACCGGGCGATTCAGTCGGTATGAGAATCTCCTTCGAAATCGACCAACCAGTCACCTGGGAACTCTATCTTCGAGGAGATTCAAGAGTTTCTCTTCCAATCGAGTGGAGCGTGGATGTCGCCGCATCAAATGTCGACGAGCCTAGTTCTGCGGGTTCTCCTGTGGAACTTTCGGATGTTGAAGACCTAACTTACGGCGCACTACTCGATGCTGACCAAGATTGTTTTAGATTTCAACTTGGAAAAAACCTCAGAGCGATGACGATAATCGTCCATTGGTCTAGTGTCCCGTTAGAAATCGAGCAGCCTCACACACCCCCCGAACTGATTCGGCAAGGGGGCGCAACACCGAGAAATCCGGCGGTCAAAACGACTTACGAGGCGGGTGAACAAATTTCGGAAATTCGCTACGAGGAGCCGCCAGAGGGGTCTTATCTCGCCTGTTGGACTGGCAGTTCTAACCGCTTCCAAGCCTACTCATGGTTCGCAAGGCTATCGCTCATGGGGATAGGTTCCTCCAGCCCTTCCGAGTTCTTGGGGGAGGCTAACTGGCTTGCCGGCGAAGCATATGTCGGCGAATCTACCGAAGTGATGGAAGTTTCCAGCTCCGGGGCAATCACGGTTGTGATTGCGTTACTCGGCACGGCGGCTGTATTCGCTGGATTCGCCGTGCCGTCAAATTTCCGTTGGTCAAAACGACTGCTTCTGCCCATCGCCCTGTTCATTCTGGTAGTCGGTGGAGTCGCTTCGCCGGTCTGGGCGATGACCGATGAAGCGCCGCTCAGCGACGAAGTGACACTCGACGAAGCGCTGCAGGCTCGCCTCGCCGTCATTGAACAAGCGAGCCGCACCGGAGAAAATGCAGGCGCGGCCAGCGGGTTTTTCGGGCTCTCACCCGGGCAGACCCTGAACTTGAGGTTGCATGTGACTGGCGCGCACGAGACCGGGGATGGAAGGTGGCAAGTCCACACAGAGGAGTTGTCTCAAATCCGCTTGGACAGTTTTGTCTTCGGGTATCTTTCCGAACATCCGATGGGAAAAGAGGAACAAATTCGATTCATTCTTCAATCCGGGCGGGCAATCACTCTCGACCTACTGATGCTGGAAGCGCTACTTGTTGTCGATGAAAAACCAGATGGTGAACTTCTCCACATCAAATGGAAACTTGCTGCGAGTGAACCTTCTGGCTCGGCCACTGAACCGATTTGGGCGTCTCGGCCAGATGTGATTTCACACAAAGACTGGAAGGAGTTGCAAAATGACCTCTACCCTGAACTTCTGACGATTTCCTACTGCGATTGCGGAACAGATGGAATGGAAGTTACCTGGCTGTCAAATTCCAAGATGAGTGCTAGCAGCATTCCGCAAAGCGGAGGGATTTCAATCGCTGATGGAATTGTGCCAAATGAAAATCTCTGGGTGACAACAGGATTCGGAATCCTGTTCATTGCTGGAGCAATTGAATGGTTGCGAGTTCAAGGTGCAAAGAAACTCGCTGACGAATTCTTCTAGACTAACTCCCGTCACCTCAAAACTTGAACGAATTGGGTTGTAAATCGAGTTCATCAATGTGGCTCTTTGGGCCCGGGCAGACTTGGAAACCAAAAACTCCGTCGAGTGGGTGGTGGAAAAATTCTCAGATTTTTCCGAGGATTTCGTCGAGCGTCTTCTTCTCGTCCTCGTCGATGAAACCATCATCAAGAGCATCACGAATCAACTGCTTGTTGTCGTCGGTAAGGCCAGCACCCTCCATCGCTCCCTCGATGAGAGCCATCTCGGCGACTGTCACAACACCATCATCGACGGCACAATTGATTGCTGCGCGGGTAGCGATTCTTGCTGCATCACGAGGTGGAATATCTAACATTTCAGTCAACGTAGACAGGTCACCCAACTCTTCGTCGGTCAGTACCCCATCTTCGTAAGCGACCCGATATGCTTCGAGTAGAAACTTGCCGTATTGGTCTGGGTGAAGGAGAACATCTCTGATGAGTCCGTAGTCAACCGTTCGACGGGTGCTCGCTGCAACGCCACCGAGGCTCTGACGAATTTCCTTCACTGCCATGTCCTTCAAGCCGTGTCCAATCCATGCGAGTCCAAGTGCCACGACACCAGCGCCGAGCCACTGCATTGTCGGGGTTGCAAGTAGGGTTCCCGGGTCTATGAGTTGCTTGAGTCCTATGACGAGAAGTAGCGAGCCCCAGAACATCTCCAACCAGTCGTTGACATCACGCTCGTCGGCGTAGTCATCGAACTCGCCAGCGTCGCCCTCATCCTCGCTCATCGCCTCCTCACGGCCCTCATCAGCCCTTCAAGGTAACCCCCTTGCATGTGGATTACGCCCCTGCCTCGCCCGATTGAGCATTCCCGGAGAAACCCCAAACCCCCTTGAAAAAGTACCTTGGAAACAACCTCCCAAGATAAGTGGAGGCAAGCAAACCCGCGGTACTGTGAATGTCCGCCTCTCAGTAGAGTCTTTTGGATTTGACGAGTGGCGGGAAAAATTCTTTTGAGCCGCGGAAAAACCACTCTGTTGGACCGCTATCCTATTGAGCGGTGAGGCGCGGATGCCTACTCATGGCAGGAGCGGAGAGATGCAAAGTCGCTGACCTCGACCTGCCTGCGAAAGTGCGGGAGCACCTCGCGGGGGCGTGGGGAATCGAAGAATTGTACCCACCTCAAGCGGCCGCGATGCCAGCGGTGTTGGCTGGCGAAAGTGTGCTGCTAGCAGCGCCGACTGCGAGTGGGAAATCACTTGTCGCCTATCTAGCAATCATGCGTCGGCTTTTGGTTGAGGTGCCCGGCAGTCGGGCGATTTACATCGTGCCGTTGAAAGCGCTTGCCTCAGAGAAAGTCGACGAATTGAATGAATTGTGTTCTGCGGTCGGTTTGACAGTTGGCATCGGTGTAGGCGACCGCAGCAGTGAAAACAACAAATTGGGTGAAGCCGATGTGCTGGTCTGCACTTCGGAGAAGTTTGACTCATTACTTCGAAACCGTGAAAATTTCTTGGAAAGGGTCACGGTTGTCATCGCCGACGAAGTGCATCTTGTCCACGAAGTCAGTCGAGGTCCAACGCTTGAAGTCAATCTTGCTAGAATCATGCACGAGTGTCCCGATGCACAATTGGTAGCACTCTCAGCGACGGTAGGCAACGGAGAGGCGGTTGCAAAATGGCTCAAAGCGAAGCTCATCACATCCGATTGGAGGCCTGTACCACTACGATATGCAACCGAAACTGAACTTCTTGTCGAAGTCAGAAGCGAGATTCGTACCGATGCAAAACCATCCAAATTACCACCTCCGAGAACACTTGAGGGCCCAAAAAGTGCTCCGGTGTGGGCAGTTTTGCAGGACACCATCGCAGATGGTGGGCAATTGCTTGTCTTCGTTGGAACAAGGCGGGGCGCTCAAGCAGCAGCAAAGGACCTTGCCAAACGGCGACTGAAAGCCCTCATTGCAGCAGGAGAAGATGAACTCATCAACCAATTAGCCAGCCTTTCTCAGAAAGTAAAAAGTGGCGATGAAGGCTCCAGCATGGGAGATGTGTTGGCAGAAACAATGACCGGTGGAGTCGCATTTCACCACGCAGGATTGACCAGCGCCCAAAGGAAACTCATAGAACAGGCATTCAAGGAGCGAAAATTGGTCGCCCTCTGTGCAACTCCAACTTTAGCAGCAGGGGTTAACTTGCCAGCGAGAAGAGTTTTGATTCGTGACCTTTCAAGGTGGGATGGAAGCGGAAGTCACCTTCTTTCGGTGATGGAAGTGCAGCAGATGCTCGGCAGAGCGGGAAGACCGGGGTACGACACTCGGGGTGAAGCGTGGTTGCATTGTAAACGGCAGGATTTGGCGGACAAATACGCTGACCTCTACTTCCTCGGTGAACCGGAAGATATTGTCTCAAAACTTCACATGGAATCCCCGATGCGAATGCATGTCCTCGCCGCAGTCGCTACCGGTGGCCAAAGAAGCCGCCACTCCCTAGGCCAATTTTTCTCACTCACTTTCCTCGCCCAAGACCTTCCCAAGGAGACCCTCGCCGACAATGTGGACGGAATTCTCGACTGGTTAACAGAGCACGAAATGGTCGAACGGTTGGGTATCGACGAGCGGCTCGCGGCTGACATCGATGCGAGCGAGGAGGAAAAAAGGGCGCTCGCCGCCTCGGAATCGGAAATTGAGGATTGGAACGATGAGATGCCAGCCTGGGCGCGTGCTGCACAATCTGTTACCGGTGTCCGTTTGGATGACTACATTCGGACGGAGGATAGACAACGGCCGAAGCGCAAGGGGCCTGCTGTAATCGGTTTTCAATCGGCTGCTGATGTCATGCGCGGGAGCAGATTGGAGCCATCCGCGCCAGAGCAGGATGCGATGACATATGCTCCGACCCCTTTCGGAGAGAGAATCAGCAGACTGTATCTGGACCCACTTAGCGGTCATATACTCCGAACTGGAATCCGACGGGCTTCCGCAGTTTTAGCGGGGCTGGACGAA
>CAUZUN010000048.1:0-5992 GCA_963583115.1 Candidatus Thalassarchaeaceae archaeon | reverse complement strand
TTGGACTTCCAAGAATTCAGGGAACGCTACTCCTTCACCATCCATCTTGATTGCAATGAGAGCCGATGGAATTCCAAGCAGGAAAATTGCGGTGGCGGTGAATGCCACCGCCTTGTTGCGCTCGAAGCCGTGGTCGACGAAATTGCGCACACACAATTCGACCGTGCTAATCATTGAAGTCAGCGCCGCAAATGAGAGTCCTAAGAAAAACGCCGTCATCATCAGCCATCTGCCACCGGCCCCACCAGGTGCCTGTGCGAAGACTTCGGGCAGGGCGAGGAAGGTGATGGCGGAACTACCTCCTGTGACCACGGCGAGAGGGTCGTCCGCAACTGCGAAAATTGCTGAAATGACCGCGAGACCGGCGATAATTGAGATGCTGTTGTTTGCCAACCCCATCGTTGCTGCGTTCAGAACCGTATCCTCGTCTTTACGCATGTAGACAGCGTATGTGATTGCCATTCCCATGCCTGCTGAACAGGACCAAGCGGACTGAGAAAGCCCATTAATCCAAGTTTCAGGCTCTGCTAAAATGTCCCAATCGACACTGAACATGAAAATCGCTCCATCCAGCGACCTATCCTCCCAATCCATTACCAATGCAAGGGCGAGAGTTGTGAACAGCATCACGAAGAGTGAAATCATCATCCAGACATTCACTTTCTCGATTGCCCTCGCCCCCTTCCAAATTGCCAAAACTGTGATTCCGATAACGATGAATTGGAACATAATTACTTGATATGGGTCCTGTAGAAATGCGTTCCAGACATCGATTGATTCGACATTCATGAGCCCGTTTGTCGCGCCTAGTGTGAAATATTTCAAGCACCAGCCGGCGACTACGGCGTAGTAGAAACCGATCGCCGTGGAAATCCACGCCGTCCAGAGCCCCATCCATGCGAACCTGCGCCCCACAAAGATTCGAAACGACCCTACTGTCCCGGTCCTTGAGCGCTTGCCGATAGCAAACTCTGCAATCACTAGAGGAATCGACCAAATGAAGAGGAAGAAAAGCCACGGAATGAGGAATGTTCCTCCACCGTTAGCACCAACCATTCTCGGAAATCGCCAGATGTTGCCAGTTCCAATCGCCGCGCCAATCGCTGCGAAGATGAGCCCTATGCGGCCGCTGAACTGGTCTCCGCCCTTCTCCATCGATTTTCACCTCAACCCTGCGCTTCTTGTTTGCCAAGCGCCGGTTCATCTTTTCCGCTCGCAGCCATGATTTTGAGACATATTGCAAGTCCACCCCAGACCGCTCCGGAAACTACCAAGAATAGTAGAATTGCTAAGATGGCGCTCCCGAAGGGAGCGCGGTATGGAATCGAAGTTGTGTAGTAAGCGCCTTGAGCAGGATATTCAAATGGAAATGTGCCAGACATCGTGCCGAGCGTCGACTTGTAGTGAAGCTGCCCACTGGTGTCATCTGGCACCGCCAAGTAAGCGACTATCAGCGAACCGTTGCCACCGTCGCTCAAGTTACAGTCCTGTTCAGTCGGTAGGAATCCGGTATTCTGCCACGGCTCCTCCTTCCACTCCTTTGGACCGTAGTCACTCTGGAGTCGGCTCGGCTTCACCATTCGCCAGCGTACGAAGGAGGAATTGACATTCTCGGACCACGGGAAGACCGGGTGCACGCACATCTCGATTGGGACGGGGCCAACATCGGGAATTGTGATGTTTTCCGGAGCGGTAACCCACTGGGCGCGCTCAGCATTTTCGATTCCGATTCGGGCTCTCTCTACCGGGTTGTCGGCGAACTCAACTGTGTACCAAGGAATACCAAGATTCAGCACTGCGAGATGCTTGATGTTCTCTGGAGGAGGGTGGAAACCATCTTGATTTCCGCCGATTTCGATTGTGTAGCAGAAGGAGCGGTGAACTCCGTAGTGCCAATCGCAGAAATCGCCAGTTGTCGGGTAGAGGTCTGATGACTGCATGTTCTCGTAATTCGTCATCACAGCCATTCTTGCACCGTGGTAGATGAGTTCCGCCTCATCTGTAGCGGCGCAGTTGGTGCAGTGACCCCACGGATAGAGTACGAGATTTGAAAATGCGTGCCAGGTGATTGTCGCCTTGAAGTCAGATGCGCCGTTGCCGTCGTCATCATTCATTTCTGTGAGGTCTTGGATGAACAGGGTCTCTGGCTCCGAGTTGCCGCCCATCCAATCCTCATCGAGTTGGCCGTCTGCGTCGTCATCCTTGCCGTCGACATGGTCTTCGTTTATCTTGCCGTCACCATCGTTGTCGGTCGTCTCAACAGGACCATTGTAGACATCGTTGTTCGGACCACTAGCATAGCAGAATCCAGGGAACAGTGGCCCGGTAGCACCCAGCGGAGCCCCCCACTCAAACTGGTAGTTTCGATTCAGATCTACTCCGTCGCACCCCTCATCAACCTCTTCATCGATATCTGGGATTGGTGTCACTCCAGTGAAGGTGTTGTCGCGCAGATTCTTTCTCCAGCCGCTAGTTCGGCAGTTTTCCCATGCGGTCTCACCGCAGTATACCTCGCGGTCGTAGCGGTTGCCGTCGACATTGAGCATCGGAATAACATAGATTTCTCTTGTATCAATTAGGTCAGTAATCCACTGCTCGGAGAAGTCTTCGTCGACTCCGAGGTCACCCGGTCCACAGGCGACACCGTCGCCATTGTAATCTTGATTTGAGGCGTTGAGGCGGAGACAATCTCCGTCGTCGTCGAGTATTCCGTCGCCATCAGCATCTCCCCACGGGTCCTCATCGACGAGCCCATCGCCATCGTTGTCCTCTCCAACCATGCCGTAGTAGTAGGCAGCAGTTTCGATGAAGAGCATTGCGACTTCGACCGACATCCATTCCCTCGCATGGTGATTTCCGACCAACATCACATCTGGACGTTCGGCGTAGTTACCGCAGTCACCAACAAACTCGTTACACTCGCCACCTTGTACTCCATGCTCGCCGCCGGTGATTTTCACCCACGGACTTGAGTGACGGTAGAATGTTCCCTCGTAAGAGACAGCATCCATTTCCAACCCTCGAGCGTTAGTTCCGCCGGGCATCCCTTCGTGGAATTCCATGAAGTCAGAGTTCGCCTGTGCAAGTTGCTGCATGCGCGCTTTCATGGTGAAGTAGTCGTGGTATTCGTTGAACTGAATCCGGTCGCTACCTCCCCAAGGTAAAATTTGGTAGACATATTCCTCAGACCAAAGGTCGCTGGGCTCCTCCCCAGTTGGCTCCTCCTCCTGTGCTGTTCCAAGGCTGCCCACGAGCAACATGGAGTTCAACATAATCAGGGCGAGAATCACCGCCTTTACACTGCGCACCACGGACACCGAAGGTGTCCAACCTCCACCCCCACTTGAAGGGTGCGCCAGCGCGGGAAGGGGAATGTGAACGGTTCTTTGCGATTCGATGACTTTTCAAGGGAGGCGTTCTCGCAGCGAGTGATGAACGCGTTCATTCTGTTGATTCCCGGATGGGATAACCTAGTTTTGGGAGTGCAAACGGGGGTTTGGGTTGCGCTTCTCGGCATCTTCATCCTCGGTATGGTTGCGCGGCAACTGGCGATGTATCTGTTGCCTAAGTTGTTGCAGCGTTGGACATCCAATATGGATAACATTGAGGATTTCGAGAGCAGTGCACGGTCCCCCTTCGGGGCGTCAGCGGCCGGACTTGTCTGGTGGAAGTTGGTCGAACAACTCGGAGTCGAGAGCGCTCGCGAGGGGGCGCTGGTGGTTCTGCCGGCGACCTACGAATACTGGCTGACCTCATTTGGTGAGGCAACCTTCCTGATAGGCGCAATTCTCGGTCTGATGCGGCTGGTCGAACTTGTCGAGATGGCCGTCCTCTGGTGGGACAAGGATGGCACGCTCGATGGAACTGAGAAGACTCTCATCACCGCCATGCAATCGATTCTGCGCTTCATCATCCTCATCTTCGGTGTTCTCGCAGTCGCACAGGCATTCGACTTCAACCTCGCAACCATCGTTGCGGGACTAGGTGTCGGTGGGCTCGCACTCGCTTTTGCAGCGAAGGACACGATTGGCAACATATTCGGTGCAGTCACCCTTCTGCTAGACCGTCCTTTCAAAATGGGCGACTGGATTAAAGTGGGCTCTGCTGAAGGCGAGGTCTTCGAAATCGGTATTCGGACAACCCAGATTCGTACCAGTTCTGACACCGTAATGACCCTCCCTAACGCGCGACTGGTCAACAAGGAGATTGAGAACTTCGGGAAGCGCCGCTGGCGCAGATACCTACCGACCTTCTACCTCGACCTCGACAGCGACTCGGCTGCCATCGAGAAGTTCTGCCGCGGCATCGAAGGAATGATCGAAAATAATCCAAAGACCCAAAAGTCGGGTGATTCGTATGCCGTTGTCTCAGCCATCTCAAAGGATTCCATTGAAGTTGCAGCTAACCTCTACTGGGATGTCAGCGGTGGCTTGGAAGAGAAGCGGGAGCGGGAGAAGTTCCTGCTCAAAGTCAGTAAGAGTGCTGGCGACCTCGGTCTTGACTTCTACGAGCCGAGAGTCCGGCGCGCCGCGGAGTGAATCCAAATGGCACTGATGGTCCTGCTTCGGCACGGACAATCCGTCTGGAACGCAGCCAACAAATTCACCGGCTGGACCGATGTTGACCTTTCTGAAATTGGCGAAGAGGAGGCGAAGGCGGCGGGTGAACAACTCGCTGAAGTTGCCTTCGATGTCATCTACACGAGTGACTTGATTCGCGCCCAGAGGACGGCCAAGATTGCGATGGCATTCAACACCGCCTCAGACTCGCCGACAACCATCACCGACTGGCGACTCAACGAGCGCAACTATGGTGATTTACAAGGCCTCAACAAAGACGAAACTAGAGAGAAGTTTGGGGCTGAGCAAGTCCAAATCTGGCGGCGCTCGTACGATGTTCCCCCACCGGGAGGAGAGAGTTTGGAAACTTGCGCCGAGCGGACAATTCCCTCTCTTGAGGAATTGATTATTCCCGATTTAGAGGCTGGAAAAACGATTCTTGTGGCGGCTCATGGCAACTCACTGCGCTCAATCGTCATGCACATCGAAGGGCTCTCCCGAGAAGAGGTCCTCAAACTCGAGATTGCCACGGGCGTCCCACGAACCTACAACTACCAAAATGGAAAATTCACGCGCGCTGATTAGTAGGGCGGCGGTGCTCTCACAAAGTGTAGGAATTGCAGGCCCAAGCCTGCCAAGACAAGACCCAGTCCGATGGCAAGGCGAGTTGTCGGTGTGGGGTACGACTGGTCCCCCAAGAGAGATAAAATCGCTGCAATGAAGCAGAGTTTTGAGCCGCCTGAAATCACCTGTGCAACGCCTAAAGATGACTGAATTCGGCTGACATGGTCGAGCCACCACCTTACTCTGTCCGGAACCTCCTGACCGTACGCTTGGGCAGTGGCTGACTCCTCCAACACCTGCTCATACTCCCAGATTGCGACCCCTCCCTTGTACCCGTTCATTGCTCTCCGGCCTCCTGCCGTACTCCAACCAACTGAGTTCCAACCAGCGAGAAGTTCCCTTCTCAACCAGCGCTCACATGGTTCAGGGTCTGGCCAATCGTGACTGTCCAATTCAGACCAGCCCCAATTTTTTGCTGAAGCGGGCTCATACTGGAGGTTGTGCTTCGCTGCAATTCGGGAAATTGAACGATAGCCTGCAGCGATGTCTCGGAAGACCGGGAAATCCATTGTAGAGGGTAGGATAGCGTTTGGGACTCCATCGAAACAACCGGAGATGTGGAATTCGTCATCCTCGTCGATTCTCACAGTTTCAAGACCGAAATTTCGGTGGGTGATGGTCGCCTTAGTCTGCTTTGTATGGGGAGCGCGCCACAGCGTGTTGGATTGGAGCCTCGCCTCAAGTTCCTTCAGCCGGTTGTTCCAGCGCCGCTCATCGTTTGGGAGTGAGCGTCGGGTCAGTGCGGAGAGGTGAAACTCGCCCAACACACGACCCGCATTTCGACAGATTTCTGATGCGGTTTTGAAGTC
>CAUZUN010000047.1:0-6056 GCA_963583115.1 Candidatus Thalassarchaeaceae archaeon | reverse complement strand
TGTACCATGATGCTGCATCTTCATTGTCAAGGTCAAGAGCATAAGTGAATGCCTCGATGGCGTTGTCAACCAAATCCATCTGAGCCATCGATGCAGCAGCGATTCTCCACGCCCGTGAGTGTTCAGCCGCTTCACTGTGAAGTAAATCCCTCAACAATTCGAGGGCATCCTCAGCGTTGCCTGCCTTGACAAGTCCGGCAGCTTCTTCGACAATACTGTCCAAATCAATCGTGGGGGTTGGCTCTGCAGCAGCGACTGCAACTGGTTCAGGCGAGTGCTGGACCACCTCAACAGGGGCGGCTACTATCGGAGCCGGTTCCGAAACTGGTGCTGCTACTGGCGGTGGAGCGGGAATTGATTCGGTTACCACCGATGGGTCACCACCGGCTGCAATCTTTGTCAGCATTGGATGTCCGGGGAATGAGGCGAGAGCCTTCTGTGCTACTCCAGCAGCAGAGTCTGGATGTCCACTCCGGTCCAAAAGAACAGCAAGATTGGCTGCTGCGGGCCCGTGGTCCGGCTTCATATCGAGGCAAATTCGGAAAGCCTTGCTCGCTTCATCGACTTCACCGCGCATCTCATGGATTACACCTCGGTTGAACCAAGCCATCGCATGGCTAGGGTCGAGTGCAATCGCTTGATTGAATTTCTTCAATGCTTCTGATTCTTTTGAATCTCGACTCAAAGCCTCTCCTTCAGCAACTAGAGTATCAGCATCGACATCTTCATCGATTGTTGGAGCCAATGGTGTTGGCGCTGGGACATCAGCCCAGGGGTCGTCCGCTGGAGCCACGGTATCCCCGCTAGAAGATTCGCTTTCGGCTGGTGCCTGTTCGGACGGTGAGATTTTGTCTTTGACGGTCTCGACGGCTTGTGCGCCGGCAGCCCCAGCACGAGAAAAGACTGGGATGACATGGTCACCGATTACTTCGCTCACCCGTTCAACTGCTTGAGTTCCCTTTTGCTCCATAGTGGCAACCGCCCCCTTCACTGCTGGCTGCACCATATCTGCTACATCGGCTACTTTTTCAACGATAGTTGCCTTCTTTGGCGGCACACCGAAGAGCGCTCCGTCGCAACTTGGACAGGCAGGTTCCCTCCCTTCCAAGGAGTGGTCGCAATTAGGACAGTTGGTGTGACCGTGCTCAGCCATATGGGTAACCCGAAGCATGACCAGCCCGTTTTACGGATAAGGGTTCGCTGTTATCGTACGACCCCAAAGGGTCGTGCTAACGCCAGTCTCAAACCCACACAACCTCAAGAACCCGGCCACAGTGGCAGTAGTATGGGTGAGCAGATTACTGTAATGGGAATTTGTGGCACATTTGGTCACGATTCAGCGAATGGACACCTATTGGAGATGGGTTTGGCAGCCTGTGAAGCGGCCGGAGCCAAGACTGTTGTTTGGGATAATGATGAAACTCCACTACCTTTGGTTGGCGCACCTGGTTCATGGGAAGACCCGAATGTGAAGGCGTTCCAAGATATGGCGGAGGGCGCTGATGCGTTTCTGCTCAGTAGCCCAGAGTACCACGGAACGATGTCGGGTGTAATGAAAAATCAACTTGATTGGGTATATTTCAAGCATGTCGGAGACAAAGTTTGGGCTGTGATGAGTACCTTGGGAGGCCAGTCCAACTCCAACACGCTCAACCATATGCGGCTATCCGCACGATGGCTACACGGCCATGTAATTCCGGAACAACTCGCGGTCGCGAAAGTGAAGGATGCGTTCGATGATGATGGCTCATTTGTTGATGAGGAGATGCAGGAACGGCTCGAAAAGTTAGCAACTTCTCTGGTAACTACCACAGAAAAGTTGCGGTAGAACTCCGTTTAGGCAGCGCCGGAATCGACCAGCGATTCCAAGTGTTCGAGAGAACGCTCGGCTGCTTCTCGTACCTGTTGATTCGGGTCGTTCAGTGATTGGGCTAGTGCTGGAACGACCTTTGCATGCGGGAATCTTGCAAGGATTTCCATCGCTAAACGCCGCACTCCGTCAGATTCGTCGGTCACAGAAGTCAAGACTGCTTCCATCGCTTCATCACCGGTAAAATTGCTGAATTGTTGCAGCGCTGAAAATCTGACATCAGCATTTTCATCGGATAATCCAATTGCGAGTAACGGCACATCCGATGGATGTGCAATCCGACCAATCGCTTGATGAGCGTGTTGTCGGACGCTGGCATCTTCGTCCCGAATAGCCTCCGCCAACATCTCGTTGGCTACTGAATCCTCAAGTCTGCCAAGGGCCGCAACACAACCTCTGCGTACCAACGGGTCAGAATGTTTGATTCCATTGAATAATGAATCGAAATGACCGACCATCACTAACGAAGCAATCGCAGTGGTATGTAATTCCCTTTGACCCAACGCCTTGACTAGAGGCGGTGCTCCCCCTGAGTCGCTAATCATCCCCAACGCCTCGACACAACGGAGGCGAACATCGAGCTCTAATTCAGGGTCCATTATCATCTGCGAAAGATGGGGTGTTGCTCGCCTCCCCAATCGAAATGCCATCTCGGGGTCTTTACCCGCCACAGCGACACCTTCCTCTATAGTTCGCTGGATACCGACGATGCGGAGGATTCCTTGAATGAGCATGAAATCAATTGATAGTAGGATGAACATGACTAGATGGCGACCTCCCATAGAGTCTAGTCCGACGCCTGAAACATGGATATTGTAAACTTCAGACCAGTCGAGGAACGACCGGAACAGAAGGTCGAGTCCGAAAGCCATCCAAGTGAACCCGTCGGCATCGTCAGGTACTGTGTAAAGTCCGAAAATAGAGTGGCTTGTTTTGAGTAAAAATGGAATGAGAATCACCATCTGAAGAACCGCCAGAAGGGCTACTCCTCTGAGGTCCGGAAGAGTGTCAGGGTCATGGTCTTCCAACTTCTTGGCTATCCTAGAGCGAAACCTCTCGTTCTGTGACCACGCCCTCCCGATTGCGAGGACTCCGATATATCCCATCCAAATTGCGACTAATGCTAGTGGTTTGTTGGTGAAGATAGCAACAGAGTAGATGACTCCGTAGACTGCGATGAAAATGGCGTAGCGTGGAATTGGATCAACAAATCCCACGCCGAAAATACGGGCGTAGGTGGCAAGAACATCGTCGATTGCAGCGAGACTATGTTTGATTCTTGACCACACTGTTTTCTCACCTCTTAGAGGTGAGGCGCCCCTCACCCTCTTTCACCCTTTCATGTTGAATTGAATTTGGAGTGTTGTTTGTAAGGCGGAGGAACTACTCCGTTTGTAGGAAAACCGAGGTGTTTTACCAAAGAGTGAATCGACCCGATATCCCCAAATCGGTCGGGCCGACACGGCCTCTTCATGCCGCCGGGTTGGTATGCGCTTCTGTTGCTTGTCGCACTGTGCGGTGCCGGAGCTTGGTATGTCAGACACTTCACTCAAAAAGTCGAACTTTTACGACTACTCGCAGGTGTTGGAATTTGCTCAATGTTGGCTCTTGTGTGGTGGACTTGGCAGGTCGCCTAGAGGATGCAAGACCCAAGAGAAAACAATTGGAGGGAATGACTGATGGCGAAAGATTCTGCAAATATCGAAGATGGCTCAGCTGTTGATGGTTCTCTTACCATGGATGATGGCCCCCGAGATAGTTCCCTCGCCGGTGTTTTCCCGGTGCGCGCGCCAGTCTGGTGGGCTCGTTGTGGAGAGGCGGGTCCGCATCCCGAATTACCAGGTGTGACCGGTAGGTTCGTCGTATTGCGGCACACGAAAAGTTTTCGAAAGTTCGAAGGATTTCTGGCAAAAATTATGAGAGCGCCACGCGAACTTCGCCGCCCCCTCGATGACCTCAACAGCCTGTTGTGGGAATTGTGTGATGGCCACCGTCCGTTCGAGGAAATCTGTAGTTTGATGGATGGTGCGTATGGAGAAAAGGTTGCTCCAGCCGCCGAACGGACAGAAGCAGCACTGAGGCAACTGGGCGAACGAGGCTTCCTCATGTTCGCTCACGAGCCATTTGAGGACGCTTGGTTGACTGGGCCCGGAATAGACCCAGATGGTGGTCTCGGGCCTGCGAAGGACCTTGATTCTCAACCTGTGGACGGCGATACAGTCGAGTGAATTCGGTTGTGAGGAATTGGTCGAGTCAGACCAGATATTGCCAACTTAGAGCCGTGAACCGCATCGAGCGCAAACCTGTTGGCCAGATTTGCATTGTTCGTGGCAGTAGGAGCCGCACGATTCACATTCTGACCATTGGTCCGATTGCGATAATGTCCCGTCGCAAAATGAGCAGTTCACTTGTGGTAGACCGCCGGCTGCAGCGGCTGGTGGTGCGCCTTCGGCGGCAGTCGATTCTCCCGCCATAGGAGTAGCATCCGCGGCACTCGCTTCCTCAGCCACAGGAGTAGCATCATCCGCTGCCTCAACCGCAGCACTCGATTCCTCAGTGGCGGCCGCACCCTCGACATCAAAATTCTCACCTCGGTTTTCTGCTGGTTCTATTTCTCCAACAGGTTGGGCTTCATCCACCGCTTCCTCGGTGCTGCCACCTCCGAGAATGGCTGAAGCAGACCCTGTATCCATCTTCGCCGCCTCATCTGAGGCTTCATCTTCAGCCGGTTCACTCTTCGTGACCCCCAAACTACCGAAAGCAGCATTCAATCCTGTTTCTTGAGGTACTTCTGGCGCCACCGGTTGAGCAGGTGTTTGTGGGAATTGTGGCGGTTGTTGAGCCTGTTGAACGGGCGCAGCCGCCTGCTGGTGTTGAGGCTGCAACGACTGATGATGGACTTGTTGCGCATAAGTGGCTTGAGCGGCTGCTTGCTGTTGAGCATCAACCGCTTCCTGCGCTTCTGCTGCTTGTTCCCGTCTATATTCAGCAATCTTCTCTTCACTCCAACCCGCAGCACGGAATTGGTCATCTGTAGTCGTTGATACCTGAGGTTGCGCTACAGGAGCGACATGAGCGGGCTGCACCGCTTGGGCAGGTTGACTTGCTTGAGCCGGCTGAACTGAAGGTTGATTGTGGTCATCTTCTTCCTCTTCGTCATCTTCGTATTCTTCTTGGATTGACCTGCGCTTTTTGTTGATGGCAATGACCATCACCGCTACGAAAATCAAGAACAACATAGCGACACCAGCGATAACCATGGGCATCTGTTCACTGTTGAGATTCGAGAACGAAAAACCACCTTGTTCGACATAGGCTTCCTCGGATGAGATTGACGGTTGAGCATTCCACAACGATGCACCGTCAGTCGCTGTAATCGAGAACTCTAGTGGAACTTGACTTCCGGCAGCAGGTGCGGTCAATTCGCAGTCCCATTGTAATGAACGGCCAGTAGGACTGCCCGATGTGGGGACAACAATCAACCACTCGCCATCCGCATTCTCCTGACTATTACAAATAACAGCCCAGTTATCGTTTCCTGAAACTGTAAGAGTCAGTTCCTCAGTGAATGAAGAATAACTAGTCACATTAACCGTGAATGTGGACCGTTCACCGGCCTCGAAAGTACTACCCTCGGGCAGGGATTGGGAGAAGGAAATTTCGCGGTGGGAATCAACGATGAGGCGAAGAGTTTCTGTGATTGTTTGGGAGTTTCCGTCGTTATCGTCAGTCCCCTCAACAGTAATTGTGAAAATCACTACTGTACCGACAGGCACATCCTCTGCGACACCGATGATTAGCGCAAGGTCGTAATCCAACTGAGGCGGGATAGGTGCGTCAAGCCATTCGACGAGGCCTACACTTTTTCCCCCCATAGTGAGAGATGTCGTGATTCCTGGAATCATTGAGTCAGCTACGATTCTGATTCGAATTGCTGGGTCGACAGCATTTCCATCATTTCTCAGAGTCATTCCGACAATATGTGTACTGTTTGTTCTTGAATTAATGTCAGCCGTGTCAATTGTAAGCCTTGGAAGTGTGATTCGCTCAGTTAATACTTCGAATGTGTGACTGTTATCTGAACTATCCAAATCTGAGCCATCAGATGGTGCAACGCTGACAGTCAGTTCAATGTTCAAATTTGCATCTTCTCCACCGGGTGGGGTGATAATCAATTGAATTTGTT
>CAUZUN010000046.1:0-6131 GCA_963583115.1 Candidatus Thalassarchaeaceae archaeon | reverse complement strand
TGTCGACGATTTTGCTGCTTTTTGTATCGTTGAGAGTGAAGAATTCGCCGTTGCCGTTGGCGTTCTCTCTGTAGCGAGTGATGCTGCCATCAGGAGCGCCGACATACGCCCAGCCGCCAGCCGCATCCCATGCGACTGAACTCAGCGATTGTCCAAGAAAGTAAGCGGTCGAGCCCGCAACATGAGTAACTGAATGGTCAGAGGTTGCGTAGCGCAGCATCGTCCCGCCATCGCCGACAAGCAGCGCGGTTTCGCCGCGCGGGTGCCAATCAACATCGGTCAGGTCATCTTCATCGCCGCTGTTCAATTCAATTTCTTCGCTTACATCGGAAGTCGAAAACCGAAGTGCGAACCCGTTCGTGCCGATGACAATCACATTCTGGCCGTCGGGAGAAACTGAAAGTTCCTCCAAACCAAGGTCGAATGTTGCAAGCGTTCGCTCAGTAGTCACTTCAACCGCTGAAACGCCTTCCGCTGCAACAGCCCAAGGAACGAGTAAAAACAGGACTAGTACCAGCAGAGTCCGCCGTTGCATGGCTGCCCGACCGCCGGTTCGGATTTATTCTTGGCCCCAAGAAGCGCCTCTTTTTTTCCACTGATAGATGGTTGACGAACAACGGCCACAAGGGAAAGTCGAAGCGTTAGGTTCAACCGACGTCGCCTCGCGCCCACGCTCATGGAAACCTTTGAAGTCAAGCGGGGTATTGTGAAGAGCGTGTCATCGGATGGAGGTCTAGCGAAGCTCGCAGGACAGTATTTCGATGAAGTATCTGAGAGCGGAGAGGATGCCTTTGAGGCTACATTTGGCATATTGACCAACATATCGGGGCATTACAACGAGAAGGGTAAATTGACGATTGATGTAGTGCAGATGAAAGGCTCAGATTTGGAGGATTTCCTCTCATCAGATGGCGGCCGTGAGCAGGCTATGGAGTCACGCCGCCGCTGGAGCAGTTTTCTCGACGAGGCTACCGGATACGGGTCCAAGCAACGAGGTGACAAAGCCAAAGAGAGTGCCAAGAAGGCCTCCAAGGCGAAGTCAGCAATCCGCCAAGGCCGTCACATGATGAAAATGACTGAAGTCGATGAGACGAAGGCTGCTGAGGCAGAGGACCTAATCACCGAGATAGAAGAGGCCCTTGAGAGAGGCGACAACACACGGGCTGCTAGCCGCGGTGAAAAGTTGGGCAAACTATTCTAAAAATGCAATTGGGGAATGTTCAATCAACAAAACTGGAATCGTAGAAAACTAAGGCGGTGAATTCGATGGGAGCAGAGGAGTTGGAATCACTCTCACCCGAGAATCGCACCCGCCTTGATGCGATGATGGCAGGCGTCGAAGAGGTAGTCGGAATCGACCATCTCGTGAACTGCCTGAACGATTCCACCTCACATGGTGGTGACGGAATCCTCCGCGCCTATGTCGGCTTTGAGCCGAGCGGAAAGGCTCACATCGGTTGGAAAATCATCTCTCAAACGCTGAAAAACCTGCTAGACAACGATGTGAATGTCCTCATTTTCCTCGCTGATTGGCACGCTTGGGTGAACGATAAATTCGGCGGAGACATGGAGAAAATCCAGACTACCGGGCGCTACACCGAAGAGGTATTCCGCGCCCTTCTTGGGAAACCAGAGGAGGGGGATGGACCAGGGCAATTGCGCTTCCTTTACGCGAGTGAACTGATGGACTCCGGCGATTATTGGGCCCGCGTCCTCCGTTGTTCCAAAAACATGAGTCTCGACCGCGTGCGGCGAACTTTCAGCATCATGGGCAGAGCGGAGGACTCCTCCGACGGCGACTTGTCCAAATTTTTCTATCCAGCAATGCAAGCGGCTGACATCTTCGAGATGGAAATCGACATCGCACTCGGCGGCATGGACCAGCGAAAGGCGCACATGTACATGCGGCGGGTTGCTGACCGGCATAGTTGGGTGAAGGCGACCTGCGTGCACACTCAGATTCTTTCTGGCTTGAAAGCGAGCGGTGCGCGGATGGAATCTTTCGACCACAAAATGAGCAAATCCGACCCCGGTGGTTCGCTTCTTTTACACGACGACAATGCGAAACTTCGCAAAAAAATGAGGAAGGCTTTCCTCGACCCAAACAGCCCGGAGTCCCCAGTCTACGAACTCATCCAAAGTATCGTTCTTCCCGAGTTGGGCTCTTTGACAATCACCCCCAACCCAGAGTATGGTGAACCCTCCACTTGGAGTGACCTTGAGGCGTTGAAAGCGGCGGTGGCAAGCGGAGAAATTCATCCGATTGACATCAAGTTTGGAGTCGCTGATGCGCTTTCTGAAACTCTAGCGCCGCTGGCAGCGCACTTCGCTGCGGCTCCTGAGTTATTCGAAGCGGTAAATGACATCACCGACAGTTGAGTTGGTGAACACTCACTTACTGTGCTATTAAGATAAGTTGGCATAATAGCGGTAGCCCGCCAATTGGGGATGAGGCGATCTCAATACGGGGTAGCATTCTATAACAAAGCCTACGCCGGTAGAACTGTGAGTGGTATGACTGAGGTCGGCATCGATGACATCGCAATCCACTTTCCGAAGCTCTACTTCGACATGAAGGATTTCGCAGAGATGCGAGGCGCAGATTTCGGGAAGTTGAACAAAGGTCTCGGCTTGTCAGCGATGTCAATTCCTGACAAACACGAGGATACCGCCACAATGGGCGCAAACGCCGTCACTAGGCTTCTCGACCGCAACGGTATCGACCCTCAAAAGGTAGGCAGAATGTATCTCGGGACTGAATCCGCACTCGATGGTGCGAAGCCGACCGCGACTTACATCCTTGATATGCTTGAGCAGCGTTATTCCAACCAGTATGGTAAAGATTGCTTCAGGAACTGCGATGTTGTCGACATGACCTTCGCTTGTATCGGAGCAGTCGATGCACTCCACAACACCCTCGACTGGGTAGCAAGAGGTGGCGTAGAGGAAGACCGATTGGGAATCGTAGTATTCAGTGACAACGCCAAGTACGACCTTGAGTCGAGTGGTGAATACACACAGGGGGCCGGAGGCGGCGCCCTACTGGTTCGACACAATGCACGGCTAATCTCGATTCCAGACCGATGGGGCGTCTCAACCACGCCTGTTCACGACTTCTTCAAGCCGCGCCGAGAGGTATCAATCACTTCGGTTATCGGCCATGTCCTCCAGTTGGCTAGAGAAACCGGACACAATGTGAAGGAGGGGTTGGCTGAAAGGATGGTCAAACATCTGCCAGAATCAACCGTTCGGCGGCTCGGTATTTTCGCTCACGGCGAGGAAATGGTGTCAGTTCACCGAGACGAGCCGATTTTCGACGGACAGTTGTCCAATCGCTGTTATCAGGAGGCAGTAAAGACCGCCTTCCTCGACTTCCAAAGGAGAGCGACCAAGCAAGGACGCTACACGCATGATGGTGATACTATTCTCACCGAACAATGGATTCGCATCATCATGCACCTTCCATACGCCTTCCAAGGCAAGAGAATGTTCCCCGATGTCTTCCGACACGACCGAAGAGAAGAGCCGATTTGGGATGAGTTGGTTGAAGAAATCGGCCAAGAGCCTCGCTACTCTGACTTCGATGATACCCCAGAGGGTGAAATTGAATACGACAGGGCGCAGGATGCATTCCGCCGAGCGATTTCCAAGACTGCAGCCTACCAAGAATTTCACGCTGAAAGAATCGAGAAGGGACAGCGGGCATCGAGTCTCATTGGAAACCAGTACACCGGTTCCATTTTCCTCGCCATGATGTCAACTTTTGAATCGGACTACGAAGACAACTCAGCCCTAGAAGGCAGGTACTTCGGAATGTGCGGGTACGGTTCAGGTGCGAAGGCGAAGGTGTTCGAGGGAGAGGTCTCAGCGAAGTGGCGAGAGGTCGTCGCAAGTTGGAATCTGTTTGAGCGGTTGGCTGGCCGTCAAGCGATTGACAAGATAACATACGAATCCCTACACAAAGGTACTCACGATGGCAGCGTAGTTGCGCCTTCAGGCGAGTTCGCACTCGTCGAAATCGAAACAGAAGGTGTCCGTGAAGGGGCTCGCTCCTACACTTGGATGCGCTGAATCATTCGCCCAGTCAAGTTGCAAGTTCTACTCGCTTTGGATGTCACGCTGAGCGTGTGAATTCAATTTGGCAGAAAATTTCGCCTTAATCTGAGAATTCGCTGAGGAGTTCCAGATATTCGTCGGGCTCCAACAGGTCTTCCGGGTCGAGGTCGTGAGGTCGTAGGTTCAACAACCATCCATCACTGTAGGGGTCTTCGTTTACGAGTTCGGGGCTGTCTTCTACTTCGCCGTTCAGTTCGACGACATTGCAAGCGAATGGAGTTTCAATTACCCAACGCTCCTCGGTCGTCCTCAAGGTAACAAGTGCATCGCCGATGTGAAGTTCGTGGCCGGTCACTCCAGCCTCCTTCGCCCCTGTTCCGAGTTGCTCCTTTCCTTCCTCGGGCTGAAAATTGAAATCGTCGATTGCAGTCGGTTGGGGGAGAATTACTCGAATGAGGTCGCCGAGGTCGGCTTGCAGAAAATCCGTTATACCGACCTTGTAGAGGTCTCCAGTTTCCTCATCAGACTCAAGATGCTGGAACCAAAGATGCGTTTTGAAATACTTTCTACCTTCAATTATTTGGAATTCTATAACATCATCGTCGCTCATTTTTAATCCCCATTGGCGGCGGCGACTTTCGCACCTTATTTAACGATTTGATAGGCGATGTATAGGTTCGGTAGCCGTATGCGGTTGGCGACCCTTCATGAAGCGAGGGCGATTGGAAGGTGTGAGGAGCGACCATGGATTTTGGTGAAACCGATGAACAGAGCGCCATTCGGGAGATGGTTAGAGGGTTCGCGGAGTCTGTTTTACCGCCAACAATTGAACATCGCGACAAGAATCAGATAGCCCCTGTTGAAGAGTGGAAGGTTTTCTGCGAGGAGACCGGCCTCCAGGGGATCACAATCGCCGAAGAGTATGGTGGATTTCCCGTTGACGATATTTCAGAGGCGATAATCATCGAAGAGTTAGCGCGTGTCGACCCATCGTTTGCAGTCTTCTACGCGGTTCATGTCGGCCTTTGCAGCAAGACAATCACCCTACATGGAACCGAAGAACAGAAACAGAAGTATCTCACCCAGTTGGCGGCAGACAAAGTGGGAGCATACTCACTCTCCGAGGCAGGTGCCGGAACAGATGCGGCGGCTCTATCTTGCAAAGCAGAACTATCGGAAGATGGCTCCCATTACACCCTCAACGGACTCAAAATGTGGGTCACTAACGGGGAAAGTGCAGACTTCTATGTGCTCTTCGCAAAGGTGGTGGGTCACCCAGATTACGGTGTCAAGAAACATGGTGGCGTTACAGCGTTCATCGTCGAAAAAGCGTTTGAGGGATTCTCAGTGGGCAAGAAAGAGGACAAACTCGGGATTCGCAGCAGCGATACAACTACTCTCATCTTGGAAAACTGCGAAGTTCCCGCTGAGAATGTTCTCGGCCAAGTTGGAAAGGGATTCTCGATAGCCATGAACGCCCTCGACAACAGTCGAATTGGAATTGCAGCGCAAGCCCTTGGAATTGCTCAAGGCGCCTTTGAGGCGTCAGTGAAATACGCCCACGAGAGAGAAACTTTCGGTAAACCACTCGCTGCTCACCAGATGATAACCGCTTATCTTTCTGATATGGCTACCCGCATAGATGCTTCTCGTCTACTTGTCTATAGGGCCGCTGATGCGAAGCGACTTCATTATGCGGAAGGCACCCCCCGCCATACAGTTGAAGCGAGTATGGCCAAATTATTTGCCGGTGATACAGCGATGTGGGTCGCTGAGAAAGCGGTCCAAATTCACGGCGGTTACGGCTATGTCACCGAATTCCCTGTTGAGCGATTTTTCCGCGATGCCAAGATAACACAAATTTACGAAGGGACTCAAGAAGTTCAGCGACTCGTCATCGGTCGCCACCTGAATAAGTGAAAGTCGTCACCTGAATAAGTGAAAAACTGCACTGCTGCGGCTACTGCGACTACTGCGACTACTACGGCTACTGCGGCCACTGAACTCGGGGCCAACCATCTGGCTCTCCGATTGCACTGCTGCGGCTACTGCGACTACTGCGACTACTGCGGCTA
>CAUZUN010000045.1:0-6145 GCA_963583115.1 Candidatus Thalassarchaeaceae archaeon | reverse complement strand
GGACCGAGTTCAACTCCTCTTGACATTGCGGTATCTGAATTGAATTCCGATTTCGTTGAGATGCAGACGACCTACAACCGAGCAGCAATTAACCAATCATGGCCGAATCCGATGGCGAGTGGAATCATCGACGAAGTACCAGTGGCTGGAATCGGCTGGTACGGCTGGAACATCACTCAACTTGTGCAGGCAGCACGGTTGCGAGGTGACGATACAGTTCTTCTTCAGTTCACGGCAGCGCGTGGGAGTTCACTTCTCAAACAGTTCCACAGTTCTGAATATTCAGTTGACCAAGACTTGAGGCCGGTACTCAACATCACTCATCGCACCGGTACGCAATGGCTTCCCGCTGATGCCACATCACCGGACCCAGCGACCGCGTCTACCCTTTGGCAGGCTTCCGAGGCTCGGCCGACCGGGCGTGACCCAGTGACTATCCAGTGGGCTCATCCAGCACCTTCGAACATCACATCGTGGCAGATTGAACTCAGTGAGGATGGCAACTTCGACCCTGACGAAACTCGCCGTCTCGATTCAAGTGATTCGACCTCTTACTCCGGTAGTTTCTCCGGCGCGCCTCTTTCGTACACGATTTCAATGCCCGCTGATTTACCCAGCGGCACGGCTTGGGGTGACCGAAACTTCGACTGGCGAATTCGACCAGTGGTTGGGGATCTGTTCGGCAATTGGACTAGGGGTGGAATGTTCCGCGTTCCTCTCGACCAAGGCAGTGACGATGGTCTAGGAAATCACACAGTTACCATGAGTCGGGGTTCAGTCTTCGTACAGAGTGGGATCTTGCCATCTGTTCCGGACACTTGGGTCGATTCGACTCCCGGCGCAGGGACTGGAACAAGTCAAGGCAGCAATACAAGTCTCGTGGTAGGTGCAAGCCCATTCCAAGCAGGTCAAGAATCCGTTGGATTAATTCAATTCGACCTTGGGGAACTTCCGTTCCCTTCCACCATGCTGGCGACAACTGTGTCACTCAAGATGTACCGCGTAGGGTATTCGCAGTCTGGAAATCCCTCAGTTACCGTTCACGACTGTTCATCTTTCTCGGAATCTGACACTTGGAGTTCATTCTCCATTTCCAACAATTGCAACGGCACAGCCTCCTCGTCCGTGAGCCTCTCAGCGAGCGGATTCGGCCAATGGTACGATTGGGATGTGACATCGCTGGTTCAGGCAGCGGGCTACAACGGCACCGTCTCGATGGCATTGAAGACCAATTGGACCGGCTACTTACAGTTCGCTTCATCCGAAAGCGCTGGTTCAATATATCGACCACAATTGGTGATTGGCTACATCGACAATCTAAACGGGACTTCACCGCCGGCTACCCCGGTGCAGATTTTCCCGCAGGACCAACAGGTGCTTTACGAGGTCGATGACTACGACGACTTCCTGTTGGATTCTCCGGCTCGTCCAACCCTCAGTTGGCAGTACGACTCCTCGACAACAGGATACATATTGACACTCTTCAACACTACCACTTCATCCACGATTTACTCTTGGAATGCTACCTCCTCTATGGGTAGTTTCGGGCAAGGTAATTTCACTCCCGGCTGGGATATGGCTGCTGGTGAAGGGTACTACTGGAATGTGCAGGCGATAAACGGCTCAGTTCTTGGGCCGCGGTCCAGCACCTGGTCGTTCGCAATTGGAGACCCTGACACTACATACCAAGGCAATAACATCTGGAATGCGGCTTATCGTGAAGGTGGCGATGCATCGGTGTTCAATTATCCTCAGATTGAAGATACTTACATCTCTGAAGGTGACCAATCCGAAACACATGGCTCTGACCAACTCGTCATTGGTGAAGGATGCGATGGGGGCCCCAGTAATCAAAACCAATGCGTCGGAATTTTCCAAATCGATTTGGGTCAAATCCCGCTAACAGCAGATGGCCGTTCTCATTCTGCAGAACTCAATCTGTGGATATCGGCGACTAACACCGCGACTTCGAGTTATGTTGATGTGCGAGTGTACACATTGCTGAATCCCAACTTCTCTGAGCATCAAGCGAATTGGATTCAAGCCTCTCTAGGCAATTCTTGGGGCGGAACCAATGGCGGTCTGCTCCCCGGAGTGGACCGAGGTATGGTTGCACTCGATACGGTGCGAATCACTTCGACTTCGACCGGTTGGGCAACCTTCGATGTTAGTGGTGCACTCGGCTCTGCCCTAAACGGTTCATTCGCGATAGTTCTCATCGGAACTCCAGCGCCATACCCACAGGGCGTGCCTCAATTCCAGGTTACATTCGACAATTCTGAGTCGCCGACCGCTTCCCAGCGACCTAAATTCGTCCTCGACTACACAAATGTCGTCGACATCAGCATCACCGGTCCGGGAACGACACTTGCAGATGTGCCAGTGCAGTTCAACGCCTCTCTTCTCGATGTAGATACAAACATCGTTCAGGGAACAGTCGAATGGAGCACAACAGACGGCACGATTTCCAGCGCCGGTCTTTTCACACCCGACCAAAATGGAAGCGTCACAATCTCAGCGCGGTTCGGCAGGGTCATCGTCGACCACATCATCTTCGTACAACCGGGAACTCCCATCACCTTGATTGGCGGCCCGTTCGCATCAACGATTACCGCAGATGAAACGGTTTCGTTTTGGGTAGATATCTTGGATGCAAATGGAAATTCGGTTCCCGGCGAGACGGTAACCCTCTCGTTTACCAACGGCTCAATCGCAGAAGGAGCGCAGCAGACAACCCCAGTGGGAGCATTGACTTTCATGCCATGGCAGGTCGGGGTACAATGGGTGAACGCAAGTTGGGGAACTGAATCTCTCAACATGCAGGTGACTGTAACTCAAGGTGTTCCGGACTATCTCGTGATGGCAGGCCACGCTCAAATTCCGGCCGGCGAAACACGCGACTTCAACTGGACTGCTTACGACTCGCACGACAATCCAATCACTCCATTCCGGGTTGGCTCGGTTAACTGGTCCGTCGAAAATGGCTCCATCTCCGCCGTTGGTGGGTACTCCGCCTACACAGTTGGATTCTGGAATCTAACTTTGATGACAGGTGTTGGACTCAACGCGACTCAACTTGTAGAGACGACACATGGCGCAATCGCCGATTTGGAACTCACCGAGTCCAACAATTCGCTGACCGTCGACGAAGCGGTCACCTTTGAGACTGTTAGAATCGATGTGAGAGGCAATCGGTTGAATGTGACCTTGCCACTGGAGGCGTGGGCGTGGTCGAACGGTTCGTTGTTCGCCGAGGACCCAGTACGCTGGACTCCTTGGGTCGCTTCTGCTCAGTGGGTAGAAGCAACATTGGAAGGTGTGACGACACGCGTCGACATATCTGCGCTGCACGGCGAAGCTGTTGGAATTCGACTGAAGACTCCCAGTACCGATTTAATTTCAGGTGAAAGTGTCTCTTTGGATGCATTCGCATTCGACCAGTTCAACAACGAATGGACTGGCACAGTGGATAATTGGGATATTGTCGAGCCGATGGCTGGCAGTTGGCTTACCACTCAAACTTCGTATGCCGACTTTGAAGCGGTGATTGTGGGTGATTGGACGGTCAAGGCGATCTACATGCATGATGGTACTCAAGTCATGTCTGATGAGGTGATGTACACCGTCACGCCAGGTCCGCTCGCAAGCATAACGGTCGCTGGACACGGCTCACAGTTAACCGCGGATGATAGCGTAACACTCAATCCTGTAACTCGGGATTCGAACCAGAATCTATTGTCCACCGACCTGTTGAGATGGTTCATGTGGGATGCGACCAGTCCGACGACTCAACCACCCTCCTGCGTGGAGTGGGGTACTGAGTTGACTAGCAACTTGCAGGCTAATGCATTCGTCTGGGAGGCCAGCACCGAGGGAACATGGAAAATCTGTGCTTCATCAGGCGCATATCAAACAATAATCGAGGTGACAGTTTCACACGGAATCGCCGCAGTATTGAGCGACGAAAATACAGGTGATACACTGGTTGCAGGCGCATCATTGTCAATTCAAATTACAGCGACTGACGATGACGGCAACAGTTTCGCGGTCGAAGTCTCTTGGAGTGGCGGAAATACTGCAGATTTCACAGACGACGAAGATATCGGTGCCTACACATGGGCGGCCAAGGTGGCTGGTGACCACACACTCACCTACACCCACGACGCAACCGGGCTCCAAGGGACTTGGGATGTCGAGGTTACCCCCTCCATTTTGGCTACCTTCACGATGGCGGTGACTCCGGGGACTACGGTAGCACAGCAGCAGACAATCACTGTTGATATTCGGGCGTTTGACGGCTTTGGAAATGAGATTCCAGTAGCCGATTCAGCCTATCTCGACAAGGGCAATGAGTTGCACACCATGAACAAGGTCAACAAATCACAATGGACGGTTTACATGTTGGCAGAGGGAACGACTACGATTACAGTGGTCGCAGAGAATGTCCATGTCTCGGAGGCGATTACAGTTCAAGGAAATCTGCTCGGATTTTTCGAGGCTGGTGGCTGGCTCTATTATCTCGGAGCGGCACTTGGTGCGTTCATTCTGCTCGGCATCATCGTTGTCTTGGTAGTGCTACTACGCAGAGGTGGCGATGATGAGGATGATTACGACGACTACTACGAGGAAGAAGAAGAGCACTTCGACGAGGATGAAGTTGAATCATACGACGAGCCGACAGTCTCGGAGGCTGGCTATGGCGGTGCTGAGGAGTATCCTGCTACAGATGCCGGCGAGGGTGACCAACCGATTTCAGTCGACGAAGATGGCACCGAGTGGTGGGAAGATGATGAAGGCGTCTGGTGGTATCGTTCGCCAGATATGGAAGACTGGGCCGTTTGGGAAGATTGAAGCAAATTTGTGCTAACTCCTTGATGGTATTACGCCCGCCTACGGCGGGCGTGCCGCCGCTGACTTGATGAGTGAGAGCGACTCTCACCGATGAGGCGTAGCCATGTCTCCCGGTCGTAGTGTCCCGCTTGTAGTCGCAATTTTGCTGGCTACTTCATGGCTCGCGTTCATCCCCGAAACGCCATTTTCTGGAATGGGAAGCGGATACGCCGAGCCTACGCAAGGTGACGACACAACCCTCTTTCAGCCGCAGCCAACAACCAGTTTTGCCGGCGGCGCTGAGCCGTTTGGTGGCTCATTGACCGACAACGGTGATGGCACTTCGACCTACACCATCACTGCCGGCACAGCGTCTGAAATGTACGACACTTGGCTCAGCGCAGCGCAATCATCTGCAAACTTCGGGAACGACACCAAACTGAAAGTAGGCTACTCAAACAACGACAGCAGTCGCTGGAACACCCTTCTTGGAATCGACCTTGATGCCGCTGGATTTTGGACTAACACATCGATTCTGGGAGCGGAATTGGTGCTTCATACTCGGCAGGTCAGCGGCTCACCAACAGTCCGCAGTTGGGTCGGTTATGGCACGACATGGCAGGAGGACACCGCGACTTGGAGTGGGTGGCAAGTCGGGGGCGCACTCGGAAATCTTGATTCGGGTGGGATGATGGACGAAAAGTCGGGTTTCACAAGCCTCAACTTCACCACGATTGATGTGACAAGGGCGGTCGATATCGCTCACCACAGCCGATTCGGCGGGCCGTCAGAACCGGCGAGCATTCTTCTCACGGGGCCTGCGTGGGGCGATGAATGGGTCACTTTCGACTCGGTGGACTTCGTCTTCGCTTCCGAGCGGCCAAAATTGAACATCACTTTCACCTGGGGAACACCCTCTTCCCTCCCCACAACCACTCAATGGGTCGACATCTACCCCAAACAACCCTACCGAATTGACTCGGACAGCCAACTCTCGCTTGAAGCGAATGCGCGCTCCGGCCAAGGCGATTTGGTTAGTGGTGCTGTGACTTGGTCGACTGACATCGGTTCGATTGACGCCGGCGGGCAGTTTACGCCTGATATCGCCGGCGTCGCCAAGATTGAGGCGGTGGTTAACGGGATTCCCGGTGAGATGAATCTGCAGGTGACTGCTGGAACCCCAGTAAGTCTGAAAATTTCTCCTCTTACATCACAAATCACTGTTGATGACAATATCAGTTTCAACGCTTCTCTGCAAGATGCGATGGGCAACGAGGTTGAGGGTGCTGCTCTGACTTGGCACTCTGACAATGGC
>CAUZUN010000044.1:0-6147 GCA_963583115.1 Candidatus Thalassarchaeaceae archaeon | reverse complement strand
CATCATCCGGTTGCTCAATGTGACTGCATCAGAAAGTGTCTCAGTTCAACAGAGAATCATGCACCTGTTCATCATCGTCTTCATGCTGAGTGCTGCCGGTGGGGTTCTCGCTCTACTGTTTGAAACTCAATACGAGGAAACTTGCATCGCTGACCCAAATTGTAGTGAATCTGGAATGTTACAGACCATCGGCGATTCCATGTGGTGGGCGATTGAGACTGTGACGACTGTCGGTTACGGCGATTTCTATCCACATTCTACGGGCGCTAGAGTGATTGCAACAATGTTGATGTTCGTTGGAATTGGATTGGTCGGCACACTCGCAGCCACCCTCTCCCAATTGTTCTACTCAGCATCTCACGAACGGGACCTTGAGACCGACAGGCTGCTGACGCGGTTGGAGTTGCTCACAGATTTACACGACAGGGGTGAATTAACAGATTTTGAGTTTGAGAAGGCGAAGCACCGGCTCAGCGAAGAGTCTGACGGGGTTACGAAAAAGGCGCGGGCGACTCAACAGCCGAGTATTGCCGCATCAGATTTGAAGAGTGCAGCAATCAAGACACGCGAAGAGCGGAAGTTGGAAGCACGCCGACTTCTTGAGTCGGTTGGCATCGATGATGAATCGGAAGAGATTGAGTAACCCCCCAATTGAAAACGAAACCGCCACCGTCTATCGACTGTGACTCAGCCGATGCCTGATGATGATGACACGCTCGAGGGGAATCGTGTAGGTGAGTTTGCCCGTATCGGCGTGGTGACAGTCTCGGACCGAGCGAGCAGCGGCGAATACGAGGACAAGAGTGGTCCTTCAATCGTAGACTTTCTTGAAGAGGCGCTCGCATCACCTTGGGAGGTGGACATCAAAGTGATTCCAGATGAGCAGCCTCTCATCGAATCGACTCTCATCTCACTTGCAGACGAAGGTTGTTCTCTCATCATCACCACAGGTGGCACCGGCCCAGCGCCACGAGATGTGACACCAGAGGCAACCGAAGCAGTTTGCGAGCGAATTCTACCGGGGTTCGGGGAGCAGATGCGGGCGATTTCCCTGCGCCATGTTCCGACCGCGATTCTTTCACGGCAAACGGCTGGAACGAGAGGCTCAACCCTCATACTGAATTTGCCCGGTGCACCAAAGGCGATTCGCGAAACTATAGACGAAATTTTCGCAGCAGTCCCCTATTGTATCGACCTCATCGGTGGACCATACATCGAAACTGACCCTTCGGTCGTAGAGTCATTTCGGCCCAAACACGCTCGGCGCTGATTACTCGTCGAAATCGACCATTCAGGTGTCGACTCATTTCGGCAAATACTGCTGTTGTCCATATCGCCAGTCGAGCGATCCACGGCGCCGCACTTTACTCGTCTTCTCGTCGTGCAGCGGCGAGCCATGCCAGCGCACCTAGTCCGGCTACAGCAGCCCCTGCAACACCAATCGCAGGAATGCCTGCGGGTTCGGTGTCATCATCTGCTGGTCCATCCCCAGTTACATTGACGACAGCATTTTCGAGATGGCAATCGAAGTTCGCCGGGTTGTGTTCTGCGAAGAATACATTGCATTGAATACTTTCAATTTCAGTATTCATCAAGATGATGTCCGCCAAACCGGTTGTCCTAATTTTCTCTTTCACATCTGCTAGTTCGGGGTCATTTTGGTACCATTGTGGGTCGGCGGAGCGGAGCCTGCCGAATTGATCGGTGATTGCCGCGGTGAGAGTCTCTCCGAGCGCCGAATCCTCAAGGTGGTCCTCTGCTAATAGACCCATTAACGGGTCGATGTGGCCCGGTGAATCGTAAATTGAAGCCAACTTAACTTGGATGTCCACATCAGATGTGATATTGCTCCAGTTTGTGACCGCAGGGAGCCCATACGAGACTCGGTATGCGTTGTAGTCGCCGATGCCGTGGTCGCGTGCTCGCTGAATGTCGATAGCACAGAGGTCCATCCCTCCAGCACCCGGAATTCCGAACAGTTGATTTCTCAAGTCCTCGACGAACAGAAGGTCATCTTTGGCTTGAACTTGGACCGCCAGCCCACGGAGTGTTGGAGCAATTCCGCCTTCATCGGTAATTGGAGCGGTCTCCCAGAATCCTTCCTTGAGGCTCAAGTGACCTTCCGGAATTGGCACTCTCGATTCGGTCATTCGCATCATCTGATTGCCAATCTGGCTGTGACCCATGCGAAAGGCAACCGTTGCGAACTCATTGAACATCGATGGCTCGATTGTAAGGTCGGGTCCTGCATACTCCGGCATGGTGATACCAAGCGAAGGGAGAAATTCCTCAAATGTAATCGCAGCAATCTCGGCGGCCACAATCTTGCGGGCCCGCTGGAACACTTGCTCGTCAGTCCATTCAGGGTTGCGCTCTTGAATCGCATCCGCCAACCGGTTGTGCTCGCGCACGAACAGAGTGTGGAGGGCGAGCAATGCGATATGTTCGTTGGCCCGCACATCACCGGCAATGAACTTGAGGTTCGCACTAAATCCACCAAATGACATTCCAGGTGACCCCTCACCTCCAACCGGAAGAAGGTCACCGAACTCGTGCCCGCTCATTTTCATACGACCTCCTTCGTTGGACCGCAACCAATCCATCCGTGCCTGTGAAGATCCATAGATGACAGAACCATCAATCCACGCAGTGATGTTGTTTGGGTGCTGCCGTGGATTGAACTCATCAGTTCCGGTGCCCGGAATCGAGACAGAACGGAAGAACATGATATCTACATCGGTTTCGTTATTGGGCCGGAACTGTGGGTCCCAGTTAGGCGCAGCGATGTGGGCGGAATCGACCGCTTCTATGGTGCGCCCATTTGATGTCGTCGTGAAGTCGATTTCGTGAGTGATGAACTGCCCCCACAACCAATTGTAATCTGAGAGTCCTCTATCATCTGGAGTGACTCCATCTTCAGCACAAAGGAGGTTGGAAATTACCCGTGGGTTTGGCATATCGGGGTGGGCCAGTGAAGATACATTGTCACCGTGTGAGGGTGCAGTTTTGCGGCCGAGAGTTTCGCCGAGGGAACCCCATTGTGGCTCATCCGGGTTGAGTCCGTAACCGTTAGCAGGGCGCACCAAGACCGGTACTGGTTCTTCTCCATCTGGAGCGAAGGTTTCGCCGCCTTGTTTTGCAATCGGCGCTGCGGTCGTAGAGATTGACAAGAGCAAGACGAATAGTACCGCAACTATACACTGAAATCTAGGCCGGGTCATTTCGCTCTCTTCCCCATACTTGCGGGCAGGGTGGTCGGTATTAATTCCTAGTCAAAGAATAAATTTGATGGATGTCCGATAAATGGAACCTTCGCATGATTCAAAGGGGGTTGCCGGGTCGGTCTGTCTCATGGGTAAACTGAAATCGACTGAGTTGGAAACTTCGCGGGCAAATGATGAGATGCGGGCGGTGGAAGTGACTCTTGACTTCACGCCGAACGCGCTGGCTAGTGTTCTCTACAAACAAGGGGACACCGTCGTACTCGCCTGCTGCACCAAGGCCCGTAGCCTCCCACGCTGGTTCCCGCGCGACGCTGACCGCGGATGGATTCACGCAGAGTATTCACTTCTTCCCGGCTCTACTGACTCAAGGTTTCAGCGAGAGCGGAGGGGTGCGAAAGGGCGTACCTACGAAATTGAGCGACTGGTGGCTCGCTCACTGCGCGGGGCGATTGACCTCGATGCGTTGGGACCTGTTGCACTAACAGTTGATTGCGATGTTCTGAACGCTGATGGTGGTACTCGATGTGCTTCGATTACCGCTGCAAATATCGCGTTGCGACTTGGAATTCGCAGATTGATTGCAAGTGGAGATTCATTGCCGAAGGAATTGCGCCCAACCTACGATGAGCGCAAAGCGGGTTGGACAGCACCCGACCTTTCCGCTGAAGCGCGCACCGCGCACGAGCAAGCGATTTTGCCACACGACATCGCAGCGTTGAGCGTTGGACTGGTAGACGACGATTTCTATCTCGACCTCGACTATGTTTTGGACAGCAATGCAGATGTTGACATGAATGTCGTGATGACAAGTGACGGCCTCTTCATCGAAGTGCAGGCGACCGGCGAAGAAGCGACCTACTCAAGAGAGCAACTCGACACTTTGACCGACCTTGCCACCAAGGGATTGGGCGAGTTGCACGCCTTCCAGCGAGCAACGCTTGATGGTGTTGAGTGAAGCCTACCTCATCCAAAGGCTTGAAGTGAGGAGCCGAGTCGAACGGCTCACTGCGATAGTAACTCAGCTGGGAGAGTGCCAGACTGAAGATCTGGAGGCCGCTGGTTCAAGTCCGGCCTATCGCACCTATCACCTTGCGACAATCGTCCTCTGTGACTTTGAACGATTTCAAGCGAAGCGGTGGTGAACTTCAGACCGAAGCGGAGTTGAATTTCGGATTCAGCGTTCGGTTTCGTCGAGGGTGGAGCCATCATCATCCTCGATTTCCTCCTCTTCAACATCCTCGACATGGTCCCTTGGGCTGCGACCTGCCGCGGTGTCTTTCTCGATGATTTCTTGCAGTTTCTTCTCTCGCACGATGACGATATTGGCTATCGGGTCACCCGGGCGCACGAGGGGTGTTGTCGCGAGTCCGATGACATAGCCGGTGACTGGGCTGGTGATGCTTTCGACGCTGCTGCCAAATGGGTCTGTGACATGGGCAATGACCTCCCCTTTCTTGACGCTCGCGCCCCCCTCGATTAGGCTGTGGAGTAGCCCCCCTGTTGTCGAACGCACCCAACGAAATCGACGAACTAGGAGTCGCCATCGAGGTCGCTCGATTTTCCTTTCAATCATGCCTAGTTTTGCCATCACATTGAGAATTCCGCGCACTCCGCATTCGAGTGACTCCGGCTCAAATCGATGAGAAGTCCCGCTTTCAAGCAGGATTGTCGGAACGCCAACATCTACCGCTTCTCGTCTGATACTTCCCTCTGGTCCATCGGAGTGAAGAATCACCTCAGTACCGAAGGCACGGGCGAGAGTTTTGCAATTCTTTTTGTCAAGGTTTGCGCGCACATGAGGCACATTCATTCGGGTTGACGGGGCAGTGTGGAGGTCAATCAGATGGTCTGCCTTTTTCACGACCTGCTCGAAAAGTGCGTGGGCGAGCCGTTGCGAGTGATTTCCACTCGATTTCCCCGGGAACAGGCGGTTGATGTCACGGCCGTCAGTCGTGTGCCTATCTTGAAGCAACATGCCTTCTACATTGACTACAGGGACGAGGATTAGAGTACCACACATTGTGGTTGAATCGATGTGGTCATCTTTGGTGTCCGCTTCATGGTCGGCTCCGTAGATGAGGTGGTGGATGATTCCGGTGCCGTTCAGTTCGTCGCCATGGATTGCTGCGGTGACGGCGAGGGTCGGCCCTTGCTTGGCTCCGTGGATTATGTGAACTGGCATTTCAGATGATTGACCTAGCGGGTCGCTACCGACTTCGATTGAAGTCTGACAACTTGTTCCCGGTGCGACTGTTACATCGCCGAATGTGAACTCGCGCCGCTCCGCCATCAATTTGTGGGGTCCCCCCATTTCTTTTAGACACAAGCCAAACAATGTGGGCGAGAACGAGTTAGTAAATTGAACTCGATTAGATTTGGTTGACATCGAAATTCTAGTGAAATGGGAGCAATCGATTAAGAACCGTCGGGATGGGGTCGATGCTCCCCGGAGGTGATGGAGTGCAGAGTCTTCCCCAACCCGCACGCCAGACTGTCGCCCCTCGGTCGGTAAATGCCGTTAGTGCCACCAGTGCCCTACGCGCTTCCTGCCACCGTGCGACCGTGTCTGTCGAAGTTGGTTTACTCAACCACTCCTGAGCGATACGGACACGAGGTAGAGCGAAATGGCAGCAGATGAGATTGACGAGTATGTCAAGAGAGTAAAGGAACAGGCGAAAGACGCCGATGAGAGTGAAATTCGAGCGGAATTCGAGAAGTACCAGAAAGACTTCCTTGTTACGCCGAAGGATGCATTCCGTTCGGTGTTGCGTAAATTTGATGTCGACGAGAGTACAGTTCAAGATGTTGCTAAGGCGGCATTCAGCGGAGGCGGCGCTAGCAAGAAAGCTGACCGTTTTACAGAACTGATGGGTGATGACAAAAATATCACGATTGAGGTCAAGGTCGTCACTTACACACCTCG
>CAUZUN010000043.1:0-6182 GCA_963583115.1 Candidatus Thalassarchaeaceae archaeon | reverse complement strand
GTCCGAAGAATACGGCGCAGTCACCCGATTCACCAACATTTGCGGAGCAGTGCATAGCGAGGTGTCCGTGAGATGGCACAAGGTAGTTCATTATGCTGAAAATCGACTTCTTGATTTCCCCCGCATACTCTGTACCGCCGATAATTACACACTTTTCCGAGAAGCAAACTATGACGAAAACTCCTGAGTTGATGCCATCCACTTCACCGTCCGCCAAGAAATTCGGTGCGTGCAAAACCGTAAACTCCGGCTCATGGGTTTCCACTTCCTCAACACTTGGTCGAAGGAACATGTTTCGAGCGAAAGCAGCGTGCCACGCATTCTCACTGACAACTCTGATGGAGAGTCTCTCTGACTCGTCCGCTCCGGCGTACAAGTCTTGGACGAACAACTCTGGCTGGTCGTTGAGGTAGACCCTTACTTTCTTGCGCAGATTCTGAAACACCTCGAGGGTAGTGGGCACATTCACCTTCCCCCACCAGACCGAATCCTCCACAATCTCTTCTCTGACGATATATTTGTCATTGGGAGAGCGTCCAGTTCTCTCACCCGTCTCAGTGACTAAGACGCCATGCGCAGAGAGAACACCCTCTTTGCGAGCCAACGCCATCGAGATGAGTTGCTCGCATTCCACATTCCAATAGACCTCCCCCTTGGGGTTGAGTCCATGTGCATCGATTCCAACCGGGCCGCGAGGCCCGCCTTCCATTGGAAGGGCGGCTGTCATGGAGCCGCCGGGTCGCGGGCCCTCTTAGAATCCATCGGCGCAGAAATACGCCATTTTCCAAGGTGAGGGGTCGATGAACGACGCAGGGGCCACCTTGATGGAGGGCCGGAATCCTGCGAGGGAGCGATGGGCGACGGGAAGGAGCCGGAGGATGACGAAGTCATCCGTAAACGCAGCTTCGACATGGGGGGAGGGTTGGACCTCTCCGGCTTTCTCGATGCTGATGCGGTTAACGAGGCTAATGAGGAGCGGCAAGTGCGCGCTGCACTGCCCGAACCAAGTTCAGATAGCGAAGTGGAAGATGTTGCGATGGGCGACATGTTCGACCCCTTCGCAACCGGCCCTCAGCCCGGTGAGGTCGAGAGGGACGGCTCTGTGCGGCTGCCCTCCGACATGGACAGCGTAACCGAAATCGCCACGACAGGCGAGAAGCGGCTCCATTGGGGCATCATGGTAGGCATGATAGTCGTCTATTCTCTAGTTGGCTGGCTTATCGGCACTACTCTGGACCCAGTCGTAGGATTATTCGGATTGCTTGGATTGGCTCTTCTCGGCTTCTATCTCGGAGAACTTTGGGTGCCTGACCCTGCGATGCGGATGCTCGGAATCACCTGGGTCATCATCACGATGAAACTGCTCTACGGCTTGGCGATTGACCTTCACCAGTGGGAGTTGTGGGGTGTTTTCCCAATCGATGCCACACAGTTAGGTGGTCTCCTACTCATGCTCGTGGGTCTCAATGTATTCGTCGCTTATCACCACGATGAGGATGCAATCGCCGCTCAAGCAACCCTCGTGTTGCTCGCCATTGGTTCTGGGGCAGGTGCTGTCTACGGGCAGTTGGGAGTTGCTGGTGGCATCATTGTCGCGACATTGCTTCTGCACGGCTTAGCAATTCATCGGAAAAGCGGCAATCTTGCAGCATTGGGAATCGCCTTTTCCAACATCTGGATAGGACTTCATGCATTTTCATCTGGGTGGAGTATCGGGGCGCTTGAAATCGTCTCGTTTGACGACCCGCTTTTGCTCTTCTTGCTGCTCGGTGGAATCAACGCGGTCAACGCGGCCATCGCTGCCCACTTCGCTCGCTCTGAGAATTGGTTCAGCCAAGCTCTCTCCCTAGTTGGACTTGGGAAGCCCGGGCTTTGGTCGGTGTCGATTGGGTTGGGCATGGGAGGTGCGCTGTTGGCAATCGCCGCGCACCGTGCGGAAACTAGTTACTCACTCGGCCTAATCACCATGCTGCTCGCTAGTTTTGGTGGCTCTTACTTAGTTGTAAGAGGGGTTGAACCCAAGCGTGTGGTTACACCTCTTGCTAGCGGTCTTGTACCGATTATCTTCATTCTTATTCTCATGGAAAGCGGACTCTTTGGGGTGCCGTTCGGCTTGACCGGATACGATGTGTTCACCGTCACAGCCTCTATCTTGACAGCCGGCGTTCTGCTCTCGAATCAAGAGGTCGTTTCGGACCATGTGTTGTGGGGTGGCAGCCTTGCCATCATGCTCTTGATGACGATTCTGATTCCAGCTCAACCCTCCTCTCAAGGGGGCGATGGAGCGCTGCTTCTGTTCGCAATGATGGCGCTGATGCACATAGGGACCGGCGCACTGGCATTGAAACGCGAATCCCCTTCTTTGGCCGGGGTCACCATTCTCGCTCCATGGTTGTGGGTTCTAGTCATCACGATTTGGTCGGCCGGTGCTAGGACTTTCAACGCCACCAACCAAGAGTGGGAACTCGCCTCGGGAGTGATCGGCTGGGATGGTTGGGTGTTGGTCTCATATCTCTGTGTGGTGACTCTTCTGCAGTATCCCGTCAACCGTGCACTCGGTGATTCAGGGGTCAATCTCGCAGCCCGTCTCGTTGGGCTTTCAGAGGTAGGAGCGCGTCTTCGTGACAGTGGCATGATGCAACTGTGGAATCTTGGCTTCATCCTCTCCCTACTCGTTTGGGTATCGGCATCTCGACCCGGCGAGATGCCGGGTCTTGGTTTGCTACTGGGACTAGCAGTGCTGATGGCGGTGCACATCTTTGCTGAATGCCGCGGGGAGCACCAAAATAATCCGCGCACCCTTCTCGTTCTGTTCGGCATCACCGCCGCTTGGATGCAGTGGCGCTACGACCTCGATGCTGCTTGGATGATACTTACAGTCGCCTCATTGGGCTCGCTCGTTATTTTCGATGAGCGCATCGAGGTGGAGGATGTTTTGACCCTCTTGATGGGCTTCTTGACAGTGCAGATTCTGCTCTCGTCCCTCGACCAGAATGCAGAGTCTCTGCTCAACGGCGCTGAACTTCTTACCCCTTCAGCAACTGGTTGGGTTGCCCTCGCCTGCGTCGCTCTCTCGCTCGGCCTCTATCTCCCACGGGCGGGTACTATGGAGAAATTGCTGAAACCAGCAGCATCGTCAGTCGTCATGCTGGTCGTCACGATTTGGGCATTTCTTGGAGAGGACTCAACAGTCATCCAACTGATGGTCGCTGCCGCGCTGTTCGTGGGCTCCGGAATTTGGTTAGCCGCTCAAGGTGAACTGCGCTCCGAATTGAAGGCGGTCGGCAAGCGTGATGAGCGAGCCGAACGCTACGCCAAGATAGCGGCAATCCAGCAGGGACTCGAAACCATCGGAGTCCAGCCGAAGGGGTTGGCTACCCCATCGGGCAGCACAGCGGGCGGTGGAGCGGCCAGCGCAATAGCCAGCGGAACAGCCACCGGCATCCTCGAAGCCGCCACCGCAGCCGGCATCGAATCAGGAGACTCAACGACTCCAACCGCCGCCTCCTCCCACCCTCTCACCGATGAGAGGCCGGTAGTCGCCCAAGACCCGTCAACACCACAGAAGACCTACCATTTCCTCGATTCAGATTTGGCATCAGCCGCAGCCGACGCCTCCCCCGAGATGGTGGAGGCGACCTCTCAGGCAGTATCGGTAGGGCAGATGAAGACCCTTTCACCAGAACTTTTGACCCAGGCGGCGCGCATGCGTAAGAAGTCGAAGAGGAGGGGGGAATTGAGCAATGAGGAGGTGTTGTATGGGGACATTCATCACAAGCCGGTCATCGTTTTGACCTTCATCGTCGGCATCATCATCTTCGGCCTTTGGAGCGCTTGGAACATCGGTTCCGCAGCAGCAGGAATTCTCGTAATCTCTGGTTTCATCTGTTTGATTCTGATAGGCATCTCACGCTGGCGAGCGAGCGCGAATGACCTCACGCTGCCGGATATCCTCGGTTTGGAGACGCCGTTTGCCGCAACTATGGTCGGGCTCACACTTCTCCACATGGTTGGACGGCTAGCCCCGGGCTCAATGGTTGGCAACCAACTCGACTTCGCAGTTCTATGTGTGATGCTGGTTGTTCTCGGTGGAATTTCACTTGTCGGGCGCAAAGATTTGGTGCACAGAATTCCTTCCATTATCGAATGGCTAATCGCCTGTTTGATGATCGCTCGGTTCTCCGGTGCCGTACTTGCCGGCTCAATGCCTCTACCCGTTCTCACCGACCCGCTCACCCTGCCTCGGGGTGGCTCTTTACTGACCTACACCATACCTTGGTTGGCTGTTGAGGGAGTAATCTTGGCAGCCGTTCTCGGCTGGGACTGGATTGAGGGAGTTCGCCGAAAGAATTCGCTTCCAGACTTCCACGGTGCGGCGGGACGAGGCGGTTGGGTGATGGTCATCACGATGCTATCTCTTGGACCAGCCGCAGTGGTGGCAATCGCTCTTGGGCTCCGCCGCGCATATCAGTGGAAGCAGCCAGCGGCGGTTTCAATCGACATCATCGCCGTAGTAATCGCATGGGTCGCCTTTTCGAGTTGGATTGACGGAATGCTGGAGTGGCTACCTGAACTGATGATGGTTCTCGGGCTCATCTCGCTGGTGGCGATGGCTGCGACCGTACCGATGCGAGCACCTCGATGGACCACCGCTTGGGCTTGGGACGCCCACCTGCTCCTGTTCCTCGGTGTGTTGCTGATGTATGGCTACATCTCGCCTCTACTGGTGGTCTCGCTGTTCGCCCTTTCACTAACTGTCTGGGTGGCCGGAATTCTACAGTTGCGCCGCTCGCTGCGATTCTGGGGTGCCGCTGACTTGGTCGTTGGATTGGTTTGTGCAGCACTCGCCGCACAAGGCGTGCTCGACACGACGACACTGCTGATGATTCTCATTGCATTGGGCTTCGAACTCGGAATTATCACTTGGCTCGGCCAGAAGCATGAGGGGCAGATGGCAGTAGACTGACATTCGGCGCAATTTCGGTAATTTCACTCAGTTGTTAGCGCCTTTTCGACAATTAGCACCATTTCGTCAATTTTTCGACGATTCTTACGATTTTGTTGCCGACGCCCGCTAAGCCCAATCTTGATTTGAGGCGGCGACTATGAGGTGGATGTGAGCGGACCTTGGATTAGCGACGAGCCCGAGGATCCGCCGGTTCCGCTCGGGCTCAACGAGATGACGATTCCACGCGCCGCAATACTCGCCTCGCTCGGAACAATCGCCATTTTACTCCTCTCAACAATTTGGGTCGGTTGGGGTGCCTATGTCTTTCTGGGACAACTCGACGGCGCCTTCTCAACAATAGATGAGAGCACTCTGCAAGATGACGGCAGATGGACTTGGGAGGTCATGCTGCTCTACGACACCTGTGAGCCGCGTGATGATGAGTGGGCGTGGCCCGAGAATCTCTCCGCCCAAGACGAGCCATTCTGGCTGCCAGGGCAACTCTCCTGCGAATGGCGGCATCAAGGAGTCAACGACATGGCGGTAATCGCTGTCAACAATGCCGGCAACACATCACTCTCACTCAAGTTGTCAATCGATTCGGAGTCAGTCAGTATTACTCATCCGTCGAGCGGTATTCTAGAAATCGAGCCGGACACAGCAGAAGTCTTCGCCATCCGCCTCGACACAGCCGTTGAAGAGGAGACATTCGTGGTCAGTGTGGCTCACGCCACAGTTGAGGAGGCGGTTGTCGAGATGGAGGTCAATCTCCTCTCGGACACCGAGCGTGACTCTCACATCGCACCGGGCAACCGCCTCAATGTCCACTATCAAGTTTGGATATACGATACTGATGAGAATCTCGACGAGGGTGACCTTCCAGCCACAGCCGGGGAAGACCCATTGTGTGAGGCAGGAGCGCCGTCTGCCTGTTACATCAAGGGATTCCACTGGGGGCTTGTGGGGCTCGACTGCGATGTCATAGGGAACTGCATCGGGCTAGGCTCTGGGCCGACCCACACCGTGCTGCTACCACCCGAGTTGGCATACAAGGATAGACCCGACAGAGAGCCGGCGAATAACCAGTGGTTGCTCTTCGAATTACGCTTAATCAACCGTATCTTCTAAGCCAAAAGGGGAAAACCACCCCCCTCTCTCCTATGTTCGGACTTCCCATGCCGCCACCGACCGCGTTGCAACTTTCCGCCGACCATTTCGACATCGCCGAAGTGGT
>CAUZUN010000042.1:0-6193 GCA_963583115.1 Candidatus Thalassarchaeaceae archaeon | reverse complement strand
GGGAGGTGTTCAGTATTTCAAAATCGGTGTATTCGTCGTGCAGAACCACAAGTCTCATCTGGAATGAGCCAGAGGGTGTAATCCCTGAATTTTCAACTGTGATGGTGATTAGGGAAGAAATATTGAGCATTCCATCGATGACATAGAGGCTTGCGGGGCGGTTGAAAGTTCCCCCACTTGGGTTGTTGCTCGACAGAAGTCGATACTTGGTTTCGTCGGCGGAATTGGTGTATTCAACATTGAAATTTATCGGATGGACATCGACTCCACTCGCGGCTGATACTTCACCCAACAGGAGGTTAGGGCTTGCGCCGCTAAAACTCATCATCAACATCAAAAAGGAGATGATGCAAACTCGGACAGTAGAGGTAGAGCGCATGCTAGGTCGTTCTGTACCTCTCTGCCGGCTATTTGAAATCGCCGGTGGAATGAACATGAATCATAGATTCATTGTGTAGGGAGATTATTCACTCTCAGTTGCATCCGTTCGAACTCGCTCCTCACGGCGTTCCCTAACGATGCTAGCATAATAGAATCCAAGCGGTAGAATAAGTACCATGACAAAACAACCGAGCAGAGCAGTGAGTGACCAAATCGTTTCAGTAACCGGGTTCAATTTGAAAGGGTAAACCGATTCCAATTGGTGTTCGACTAGTGTCATCTCCAAGGTGACCGATTCCGCTGAAATATTCTCCCCGTCAATGAGTTTAATCTGCCATGTAATAGTTGCATTCGCATCATCAACGAGGGCATTTGATTTCAGTTCAGCCTCCTCTTGAGAGTCGGCAATCAATGACCCAAATCCCTCTATCGGCAGAGTATCGTTAATTATTCCAATTAATCCCGCTTGACCTGACGATTCTGCTTCAATAGTATGTGTGAAGGAATGCTCGCAATGATTAATCAACTCAAAATCCGGATTTGGTTCCATGCAGTTGAACAGGCTCGCATCCTCGGAGCCAAGAGCCGGGTCACTCCACCATTTCTGACCGCCACTGGTGACTTCCAATAGGGCACCCTCGGGCGCGTTTGAGATGGAGATATTTACCCACGAGAATGCACCGGTTGTTGAGGTAGTCCAAGTGAGAGTTTGAGAAGTGTTTTCACCCTGCAAAATTGGCGTGACAGCCATCTCCTCATTGCTCGTCTCGTAAATGTAGTACTCAGAGTCGAGAGTAGCGGAATAGACGGCGTATGATAGGACTAGAATTAGAGTCGCCGAAAGGCCAAGTAGAGTCCGCACCAAATTGGGGTTGCGGGCCATCGCCTTCTCCATGGTTCTCGGGGGAAAAGGTCGTGCTTGAAGTTGATGGCAACTATATGTTGAATTTTAGTTGAAAATGAGATGAATTGTTACCGCTGTGGAATCCGGTTTTCCCAATTTCTCTTGATTCGTTACTCCTCAACAGATTCAAGTTCCCCTACGGGGATTCCGTGCCGGTTAAATACGGGGGGTCGGTCGGCGACCCGCTAAGGTGTAGCACATGACCACATTCCACGATGTACCAGCCGGAATTTTGATCCAAGGGGTCTCGACTAGACTCTCTGCTATGGACTCCATTTCGCAACCAGAATGGGCACGACATGTCAAGACTGGCATCCACCGTGAAAGACCTCCAGTACAGGAAGACTGGTGGGAAGTTCGGGCGGCAGCAGTTCTTCGTAAGATTGGCACAATGTCACCTGTTGGAGTAAACCACTTGGCTCAGGAATTCGGCGGCTCGCGAGACCGCGGAAGTAATCCTAACAGAGCAAAGTCAGGAAGCCGCCACATCATCCGCACCATCCTCCAGCAATTGGAAGCAGCAGAACTGGTTTTTCTATCAACAAACCTTCCAGGCACAGTCAAGTTGGGCCGCACTCTAACCCCAGCAGGCCACAAGTTACTCAACGATGTCGCACACGAAGTGCGCCCAGCAGTCGAGGCAGAAGCGCCCGGACTTGCAAAATACTGAAGCGAGGAGATTGAGGTGAGCGAAGTAATGTCGGCAAACGACGACGAACTCGACCGCCTACGCGCTGCACGCAAGGCTGAAATCCAGCAGCAGTTGGAATCTCAGGCCGAGCAACAGATGCAATCTGAAGTGCAAGGTCAGGCACAATCTCAAGAATTGTCTGCACTTTCAGAAGCGATGAAGATTATTCTCGCACCCGAAGCACGGCAGCGACTCGCCGCCGTCGAAATGACTCGGGAGGATGTTGCACTTGGCGTCAAGCGCCATTTGGTCAACCTCCACCAGCAAGGCAGACTAGAAATCCCAATCAATGACGAGACTTTGAAGGCAGTTCTCGCACAACTAAGCTCAACTCGTCGCGAGTCGACGGTTAGGCGAATCTGAGGTGAAAATATGGCACGAAATAAGCCCGGACCAAAGAAGAAGCGATTGAACAAGGTTACCAAAACTAACCGCCGAGTTCCTGTATGGGTGATGCAGAGGACCGCTCGAAAGGTTACGACCCACCCTAAAAGGCACCACTGGCGCCGAAGTAAATTGCAAAGGTGAAATGAATGGCTGACTCAAAATTGTTCTATGGCACCCGCCACTACACCATCCCCCTCCGTGCTGCTTGGGCCGTTCCACGCACCCGCCGCGCTAAGCGTGCAGTCAACGAAATCAAGAAATTCGTAGGTAGGCACATGAAAGTCCAAGATGATGAAAAAATCTGGATTGACACCCCAGTCAATGAGAAAATCTGGACTCGGGGCATACAAAAGCCACCACGCCGAATCCACATCATCGTCGACCGAGTCGAGGATGACGACAGAATTCAGGTAGTTCTGGATGAGGGAAAATACTGAGTTGATTACAAATGGGAAACATTAGACCATCATTCATCAAAATTCGAGCGATTAGACTCTGTGAGGAATACCCAGATCAGTTTACTGATGATTTTGAAACCAACAAGAAGTTGGTAGAGCAGTTCACAGACCTTGTGGGAGACGATGGAATCCTTGTCAACAAGCGCATGCGGAATTGGATTGCTGGATACATCACAACCTACAAGCAACGCCGAGTAGACTGAATGAGTGTGTCCCAAGTGACTGGGCAACTTGAATTCGATTGGGAGCATGAGCCTGCCTTCGCTCGCCACGCCTCTCGTCGAGTGATGCTCGCCTTCTTCGATTGGCTTGGAGAAAATGATGTTGTCAAGCGTAGTATCCCTATGCCCGACCACACTTCCCGCCAGTGGCTTGTTTTCCTCTACCAAACGGTAGACCGTCCCGCGCTTGAAGCGTGGGAAACTCCCGAATTTGAAGAGGAGTGAAACCGATGGGCAAGAATTTGCCAATCCCACTACCCGAGCGGTCGGCCGAAGTGGTCGTGGTACTGGTCAACCCTGAAACCAGTGGAAATGTCGGGGCTGTCGCCCGAGCGATGCTCAACTTCGGATTCGCCGACCTCAGAATTATTTCCGAATCTGGTTATGATTTCGATGAAGAAGCGATGATCCGCGCCAAACACGCACAGTCTGTCTTGAGAGAGGCGAGTGTCTACCCCACTTGGGAAGCGTGCATGGAGGATATTTCACTGGTGGTCGGCAGTTCAGGGAAGCGTGAGTTGGGGCTGAAAATCGCATTTCGTCATTTTGTTCTTCCAGAGGAATTGTCTGCCCGGTTGGCAGAAATCGAAGGGCGGGTGGCGTTAGTCTTTGGCCGCGAAGGTGTTGGCCTACTCACCGAGGAGTTGCAGCAGTGCGACATTTTGGTGACGATTCCGACTTGGGAGGGTTACCCCATTCTCAACCTCAGCCATTCAGTTTCCGTACTTCTCTATGAGTTGCACAAGACCCTAATTCAAACCGAACTAGGTGAACAAGAAGGACTTCCGATGACTACCCACTCCAACAGAATTCTCGACCCGGAGTTGCGCCGTATGATTCACGATTTGAGTGATGATTTGGCAGCATCTGTAACAGTTCGGGAACATAAGCGCCAGGGGATTGCCGAGACTCTCAAGAGGGTCATCATGCGAGGTATGCCCCTTGATGATGAAGCGCATCGAATTCTCGGAGTGATGACTCAAGCAAGAGATGCGCTTCAAGAAATCCCAACAGAAGAAGAGTAGTCTAAACTATCCTTCTCTATGGCGAAGGAGGGCGCCAGGTCGCCCAAGACTTCGGAGTTTCTCGGACATGAAATGCGGCGAGCCGCAACTTGTTTCCATATGCTGTCTTGATGTAAGGTGATACTTGTTCGTAGGCCCACTTGGCCAAGTTCTCTGCTGTTGGAATGAAATCCACGACCACCGTTCTGTGCTCGTCTCCCATGGCATCCAGTGCGGACCGCGCCTCGGAGTCCCCTTCGTAAACGACGAATGCGTGGTCAACGACATCGTGAATCCGTTCCGTGAGTATCTTGGAAATATCGGAGAAGTCAATCAGCATCCCCTCTTCTGAAACACCCGGTTTAGTGACGATGTCACCTTCAACCTCAGCCTCCCACCGGTAGCGGTGGCCGTGCATGTGTCGGCACTTGCTCTTGTGATTAGGAACTCGGTGACCCGTGTCGGTCTCAACCCATCTACGAATACTCGTCGTCATGGTGTCACCCCACGATGATTCTCCTCAACAGTCAATGCGTCAGAGAGGACCTCTTCCCACGGCTTGACATATGGTACCGGGTCGGCCCTCCCAATGGCGTGGAAAGCAAGAATTCTCTCCACATCAGCACCAGAAGTGCCGGCAGAGCGGCCCTGTTCGTCTGGGTTGTAGGAGGTGTTTGTGTTGGCGAATACCGTGTCGAAGTCGAGGCCCAGAGAGGTGATCGCTTGTTCGGCATCCCGGAGTATGGTTTCCTTGTGGCCATTGATGTAGGGCAGTTTGAACGAGACGAATTCCGAATCCCAGTTCCCCAGTTCGAAAGCCTCTGCTAGCGCCCTATAGAACTCAGGTCTACAGTCCGGATAGATGGCGTGGTCGCCGGAGTGAACGCCAAGAGTAATTTCGACATTGACCTTCTCTGCGATGGCGATGGAAAGCGCATGACCATACAGAATCGAGGCAAAAATCGCATTTCGATTCGGGACCACAGTCTGTTTCATCTGCTCCTCTTCGTAGTGACCCTCTGGAATCTCCATCGAATCATCTGTGAGAGCCGAGTGAAATGATGACATCGCTGAAGTCAAATCGATGACCTGATGGTTTACATGATGGCCATTCAGGGCGAGGTAGGCCAGATTCGCATGAGCCCGCTGCAACTCGACCTTGTGCTTCTGCCCATAATCGTAGGATATTGCGTGAACTTCGTAGCCATCAGCGAGTAATCGCATCAACAGAGCAGTAGAATCCATGCCGCCCGAAAGCGCCATGACAGCGACTTTCCTCACCATCAGTCGACACCCATCCACTTGTGGGTCTGGATTGATAGGCACCATTCTGGATTCTCCTTGACAACCTCAAAGGTCTGGCGGAAATTCGTTCCATTCCAGTCCAAATCCTTAGTTTCGTCGTAACAGGGTTGTAGGTAGTGGTGGTCGAACTCATCCAAGAGACCGTCGTACATTGCGAGGTCTTGACCAACCCAAACCACCTTCAGTTCGTCACCAGAAATTTGGCGCAGATTCACATTTGGGTACATTTGGTCCTTTGGAGAGACGCAGACCCAGTCCAAAACCTCCTTTGGAAGCTCGATGGTTCCGTTGGTTTCGATGGCGAGAGTGTACCCCATTGGTCGGAGAACCTTGGAAAGTGTGGTAAGGTCTTGCAGCGCAGGTTCGCCCCCAGTCAGAACGATTCGGTTGCACTCCCACGAATGCATCGCTCGGATGATGTCGCGAAGCGTCATGTTGTCCCACTTGTCAAACTCGGTGTCGCACCACGAGCAGGCTAAGTTGCACCCCCCAAAACGGATGAAGATTGACGGAACTCCAGCGTGATATCCTTCACCTTGTACCGAATGAAACATCTCCACTATCGGAAAAACCTGGTCCAGTGGGTCCTCCTGCCTCGGGCTCTGTTCTGGTATAACCGATTCATCGATTATTTGCACCAAAGGAAGCGCAACTAGTTCGGGCGTGGAATCTGTTTCTTTGCTCATCGAATCACCTTTAGAGCGGGCCACTACTAATCAATTGCATCAGTTCTGTGCGCGCTTCTGATTTGTCAAAGAAGACGCCGCGCATAGCGCTGGTAGTCATTACTGAATTCTGCTTTTTGACACCGCGGCACTGCATGCAGCCGTGTGATGCTTCGA
>CAUZUN010000041.1:0-6252 GCA_963583115.1 Candidatus Thalassarchaeaceae archaeon | reverse complement strand
TCCGCCTCGAAAGCGCACCTAACGGAAATTTTGCTCGAGTTGAATTGAGTATTTCGAAGGGCCACCTTGATGATGCGATGACATCTCCGGCAGCCATGGCAGGCGGCGGTGACTCGATTGAGGTAACCCCTCACGACATCGCCATCATCGTTGGTGCAATCGGTTTGGTCGGCGCAGTCGTCATTTCACTGTTCGCGCTTCCGATGGTCTTAGACTTCGATGAAGCGGGTGGAGTCGTTGATGCTCGTTCGGTCAAGGTTGGGATTCTAGGCTCAAACGATGAAATTCGGATTTCTGCTCTTGCTATCTGCGAGAATGATTCTGAACCATGTTCTATCCAGTCGGTAAGAGTTCTCAACGAGGACGGCGACAATATTGCAAGCGGAGTTCAGGGAGAAATTTCTGGTGACTCATTTTCATTGAGTCTCGACATTGAGGAAGGTGGAAGTTACAACATCGAGATGACCGGTACTGGGACTCACGAAGTTCAAGTGAAAATTGTCCGACAACTCCCAGTTCAATTGATCCCGCCGCTGTTCTCGCTCTTCCTCCTCGTCTGGGGTGTGTGGCGCCGCTTCCAAGAGCCAGAATCGGGCGATAAAGACCTCGATGAAGCGATTGCAGGCGAGTGATTAATCACTTCCAAGAGCGGTTGTAACTATTGTTGTTTTCAATCACAACGCCATTGTCTATAGAATTCAATCCAGCCTGTTCTGACAAGCTGAACGGTGTGGTTGCTCGACCTTCCACCACAAGTTGAGTGCCAACTCCTAAATGACCTGAAAGGAGGGCCCAATAGTGGCGCTGGCGTGACTCTTTGCAGGGGAATCCAAGCCTTTCCTTGACTTCGAAATGAGAAGCGACCGAAGCATCCAATGCTCGTTCAAAACCGGCTCGGGAAAATTTCTCTCCGACCAGTTGTTCAAGACTAGAGGTGGGGAAATCTCCGTTGACGCCCGCCGGACAATTAACTCCGATTCCGAGAACAACTCGCTGTTCCTCACCCTGCTGCCTCCCTTCGACCAAAACACCGGCCAACTTTCCGCCGTCACACCAAAGGTCGTTGGGCCAGCGTACTTCAAGCCCAGAAGAGATTAGTTTTGCAGCATTAGTCCAATGAGCTGATGGAAGTGGATGATTCAACATTGAGGCGACTGCATCAGCAACCGCTACTGCTGCATGAAGTTGCAAGGCTCCTGGCTCACCCAAGTCAGAAATCAGCCAACTTCCCGCGAAATCACCTTGATTCGTTAGCCACTTCCGCTCCCGCTGTCCCCTTCCGGCAGTCTGTTCAGATGCTACCAAGCAGCGCCCGTGAGCGCCGCCCTCATCCAACAACCGTCGGTTGGTTGAATCGACAGATTCTCTATATTCGATTTCACGGCCTTTGAAGGGCAGCCACGCTGCAAAACAGGTCAGCCTCTCATCGCCTCCAAGTCTTTGGTCAGCGATGTGCCGAGTCGCCCAGCCGCGGGAAGTCCAGTGGGTTTGGAGTAGGTTTCCGCGTTCGTTGTTGGTGTGTAGAAGGAGCACCATTCCATCATTGGCCAAGAGATTCGGGTTTTCCTCCAGAGCCGAGAGCAAGCCAGCCCCAAGACCAGATTTGCCAGCCCCTGAGCCAGATTCGCCCGCCAGGTCAACCAGCCCTGCATCCTCAAGAGGGCCAAGCCGAGCCTCTCCCTTTTTTGGTGGGTCGAGATAGGGGAGGTTCCAGACTATCACATCGAACGGGCCATCGATTCCGAGACCGAGTGAGGCGACGGGTCCATTACCGGCCCCTCCGATTTCAATATCGCCTCCAGCAGAACCGAATTCAAGCCCACCCTCAATCACCGTGATATCGACACCTGCTGTTTTCGCGTTTCCACGCGCCGCAGCGACTGCAAGCGGATTGATGTCACAGCAAGTTACCTGCCAACCTCGCAGCGCTGCGCTGATTGCAATAACACCACTTCCAGTGCCCAATTCGAGGAGTTTTGCACCCTTCCCAGTCCCGAGTGAGGCTAGGCATTCGTCGAGTAATTTGGTGTCCTCGCGAGGCGGATAAACGGTCGCCGGCAATACTACCGAAAGCCCCTCCAATCCCGAAGGTAGCCAATGCTCCTTACGGCCTGTTGAGTATTGTAGCTCAACCTCCCGTTCTATGGGGTCGGTCATGGTACAGTGGCAGCCAATCAATCATTCAATCGTTTGCATTGAGATTATGTCGGATACCTTTATGATAAACTCCGCCTAGAGGCCGCCGGAGACTCGCCCTCCGACCCTCAGGCGAGACCGCCCCCGATGGCAGCGTCAGCCATGCCGAAGGGTTCTTGAAGGGTACCTTAGTCCGAGGTTCGCCCTTGCCCAGCAATGGGCCTGTAGCTTAGTCAGGTAGAGCATCCGGCTTTTAACCGGACGGCCGCGGGTTCGAACCCCGTCAGGCCCGCCTCCTGGCAAGGCCGCAGGCTCCTTTTTAGGCATGGGCCAAGGGGGGTTTCAAGTGGCAGTAAAATCATCAACCAAGAAGCGACTAATGGAAGAGGGAATCAAGGAAGAACTCGCCCACAAACTAGCGGACGACGCGAACCTTGACACAATCAAGAAAATGAGCGTCGATGATGTCGCCACAAAACTAGGCCTCAAGAAGTCTGATTCCGATTTCGAGAATGTCATGAATGTTATCCGTGCTTTGAGCGCAAGTAAGCGTCGGGCACGAGGTAAGCGAGTCGACCTTCTTCGCCAAGGCGGCGATGAGGTAGACATCCCTATGGGAGATACTCGATTCAATGTCTTGAATCACGAGTTGACCCCACACCACGAACTTGTCGCCATCGATGATGAAGAAGCAGCCCTTGCCCCATGGGAACTTCTAACATCCGATGGAAACGGAGGCACTCGCCTCCGCCGTGAGTTGCTTCCCAAGATTTTGATCACAGACCCGGCCGTTCAGGTCATCAAAGAGATGAACGAGGCCGAGGACGAAGAATTGCGTGCTGGATGGTTGAACAACCGAATCGTCCGAGTCATCAGAAGGAGTCCTTCTGCTGGCACTCATGTTGCATACAGACTGGTTGTCGAGGGGAACTGAGGAGGCTACTGAAATGAAGGAAATTATACAGACATTCTTCCGCGAGCGGAGTTTGGTAAACCACCAGATTGCATCATACAACGACTGCCTGCCAACCGGCGACGGAATTCCATCCCGTATGGAACAGATCGTCCGAAATATCCGAATCGGAACAGATGAGATTGTTGATGATGACGAAGGCGGACTCATCAAGCTGGATGTGTTGGACAATGAAATCAGCGTCCGAATGAAGAACCTCACACTAGGACCACCTACAATTCGTGAAGCCAACGGAGCAAACAACGAGAATGCGACACCACTTGAGTGCCGTCTTCGAAAGTTGACCTACTACTCCCCGGTGTTCTTGGATTTCACCATTCACCGAGAAGACCTACCTGCACCTATAGAGGAAGAGAAAGTCCAAGTCGGCAATCTTCCAATCATGGTCCGCAGCGAGCGATGTAATCTCCACTCAAGCCACATCGACCCTAACCGAAACCTCTCTCCCGAGATGAGTGACGAGGACCTCGAACACTACAATCACCTGCTCAAAAAGAAGGGCGAAGACCCCGTTGACCCGGGTGGCTACTTCATCATCAACGGAACTGAAAGAGTTCTGATTTCGATGGAAGACCTAGCACCTAACCGAGTTACTGTCGAGATGAACAAGCGTTACAGTCGACACACAGAGGTTGCTAAGATTTTCTCGCAGAAAGCGGGTGTCCGCAAGCCACTGACCGTTGAGAAGCGAAAAGATGGAATGCTGATGGTCAAGATTAGCAGCGCTGGAACACAAGTCATTCCAGTAGTGCTTCTCATGCGAGCGCTTGGAATCCATTCTGACGAAGATATCTTCGCAGCGATTGCTGGCCACAAAGAGGCGTTCAAGTATGTCGTCGCTAACATCAACCATGTTCGCGACCCAGACACAAAGGATGCCTATGGAGTCGAAACTCAAGAGGAGGCAATCTCCTGGCTTGAGAAGAAATTCGCCGCTGGTCAACAGAAAGAATACCGTGAGCAGCGAGTCAACAATCTGATGGACAGAGAACTTCTTCCTCACCTTGGTGACCAGCCCGAGCACCGCAAGAAGAAGGCAATCTTCCTAGGACGAATCGTCCGCCAAGTTCTCGAGATGGCAATCACCAACCGTGAGCCAAACGACAAGGACCACTACGCAAACAAGCGAGTCCGTCTCGCTGGCGACCTAATCGAGGACTTGTTCCGAGTCAGCATGACTCAACTCGCTCGTGACCTCAAGTACCAACTTGAGCGCCACCACAACAGGAAGCGGGAATTGAAAATCAACAGTTGTCTGCGACCTGATGTTTTGACTTCGAAGATTATGCACGCACTCGCAACCGGCAATTGGGTCGGAGGCAGAACTGGTGTCGCTCAACTTCTCGACCGAACCACCTACATCTCAGCCCTCTCGCATATGCGTAGAGTGACCAGCCCGCTAGTTCGCAGCCAACCTCACTTCGAGGCGCGTGACCTGCACCCGACTCAGTGGGGCCGACTTTGTCCCAACGAAACTCCTGAAGGCCAAAATTGTGGTCTCGTAAAGAACGCTGCACAGATGATCGATGTATCGGAAGCAGTGTCCGAAGATGATGTCAAAGAACTCTTGAAAGAGGCTGATGTCGAAGAGCCACAAGACTGGTCAGAAGGAACTAGAGTCCATGTGAATGGAGACCTATTCGGACTCCACAAGGATGCTCATCGACTAGTTGCTCACTTCAAGCGACGCCGCCGAAGCGGTCGAATTAGACCTGAGGTCAGCATCCGCCATGACGCCTACAACCGTGACATATTCATCAACACCGACAAGGGTCGAATCCTACGACCTCTACTAGTAATCGACAATGGAAGCATAGTACTCGCAAAGGAGCACCTCGAGGCTCTACGCACCCGTGATATGACCTTCAAAGACCTCGTCAACGAAGGAATCGTAGAGTGGGTTGACGCTGAGGAAGAAGAAGACCTTCTCGTCGCACCCCGCCCTTACAATCTTCCACAAGTATCGCCTAAGAACAAGCGACCGCTGAATCCCGCTAACATCACTTGGCTGAATCTCGGCGAAGAAGGAATCATGAAGGCAAAACTGCGGGCTAGAGTCCAAATGTCTAACGGAAAGTGGGTTACTGAGACCTTCTCAGTGCCTTTGAACTACTATCAAGAAGATGTTGACAAGTTACGCCGAAAAGCAAAGAAGACAGGCGATGTTTTGATTTTCACGCATGTGGAAATCGACCCACAACTGATTCTCGGTGTTTGCGCTAGCCTAGTGCCATACCCCGAACACAACTCAACACCGAGAGTTACCGGTGGAACAGCGATGGTCAAGCAGGCGCTCGGACTTCCTTCGAGCAACAACCGGCTACGCCCAGATACTCGAATGCACGCCCTCGACTACCCACAACGGTCGATGGTCCAGACCCAAGCGATGGAAACTACGAACTTCATAGAGAGGCCAGGTGGCCAGAATTTCATCGTCGCAATCATGAGCCATCACGGCTACAACATGCAAGACGCGGTCATCCTGAACCGCGCGAGCGTAGAGCGAGCCCTTGGCAGATCCAGCTTCGTGCGCACTTACAATGCAGAGAGGAAGAGATTTCCCGGCGGCCAGGAAGAGGAAATTGAGGTTCCCGGAACAGGCCAAGATGAGGTTAAAGGGCGGAAAGAGAGTGACGAGTATTCTCACCTAGAGTACGACGGACTCCCCTACCCTGAGACAATGGTAACTGGAAAGCACGACGAAGAGAAGACAGTTTTGGTCGGCAAAACCAGCCCACCACGCTTCCTTGAAGAGGGCCATGGTGCCTTCATGATGGGACAGTACAGGCAAGAGTCGAGCATGAATGTCCGCCACGGTGAGTCAGGAAACATCGACCATGTCTTCGTTACTGAGAGCCTCGATGCTGGCAGACTAGTACGAATCACACTACGACAACACCGAATCCCGGAATTGGGTGACAAGTTCTCATCCCGTCACGGGCAGAAAGGTGTCATCGGTCGCCTCGTCGATGCGGAGGATATGCCCTTCACAATCGATGGCGTTGTGCCTGACCTACTGATCAATCCGCACGCTATTCCAAGCCGAATGACTGTCGCACACATCCTTGAGATGATTGGCGGCAAGGTTGGCTCGATGGAAGGCCGATTCATTGACGGAACCGCTTTCTCTGGAGAGAAGGAAG
>CAUZUN010000040.1:0-6325 GCA_963583115.1 Candidatus Thalassarchaeaceae archaeon | reverse complement strand
TGTGGGGGGCTGTTTGGCAAGGCCGTTATTGGGGCGGGGGCGGGAGGGTGTTCTGTTTGTGAGTTCAAGTTACAGAAGTGAACGGTGCTTTGTCACTCCCGAAAGGGATGGTGGCATCGTAGCCAATCTTCGATGTCAATCCGTCATCTGTCCGCGTCGGGTCGAGACTGCTACCTCGCTGGTTGGTGAGAATGACTGTATCCTTGTCTGGTTGCCATCGTGTCATGAGAGCCCATTCTACCCGAATCGGGTCAGCAGGGTCGATATCTGTGTCTACGACTGTAACCGCTTTCATGGAAGGATGGCCAGCAAACGCTGCCATGATTGCTGCTTTTGCGTCGTCAGCAGTTTCTATTTCTATCTGAACTACTGCCGACAACCAACCAGAGCCGCCCTCCGTCATCACCACATCAGTACATTTGCAGACTTTAGACACGGCTGCCTTGATGGTCGGCGCTCTCGGAAGGCCCATCAGCGCTCGGTGTTCACTTCCGGCGGGTAGGATTGCGTGGAAAACCGGATTATTTCGGTGGTGAATTGAATGAACTTCGATGAGTGGTTCTTGTCTGACATCATCGACAGTCCCTGTGATATCGACATATGGTCCTTCATCATCATCTTCCAAAGTGATGGTAGCAGCCATAGCATATTCAGCATCAGCAGGAACTTCAATTCCGTTGGATAGTTTCACTAATTCGAGAGGTTTTCCATACAATCTCTCATGTAGAGCGGCGGCGACAGATAACTCGTCAATTGGCTCATTGAAAGACATCGCCGCAGCGAGTAAAACAGATGGGTCAGCGCCGTTCACAATCCCGATCGAAATAGTTTGACCCGCCGCTCTCGCTTCGTCAACCATGGTTCGCAGATGTCGTGGAACGAGTCGAGCGACAACATGATTTGAATCTCTGATGAACTGTCTATGGTAGGAGACATTCCTGTTTCCGCCCCATTCGGCGATGATGATACTTGCCGACATGTATCGCCCTCTGTCCTCTCGCCAGTGGTGTGGGATTGGAAGTTGGTGGAGGTCAGCCGGCTCGATGGAATTCTCAAAAACAGGTGCAGGGCCGACCGCTGAAATTGGTATACTTCCGTTCCCCATAGCCCAGCCAAGAATATCGATGACTTCTGATTCTGCGATGTCGAAGTTGGTGGCTAAGTTCCGCCTGATACAGACATTCATTGCAGCCCGGTGCCCCGGTGCGCCTTCTACTTCATCAAAAACTAGGGTCTTCCCACGCCGCTCCAAGGCTACCTCCTTCATCCCCCCAATTGGGTCTACAGAAGTGATGTGCTCGGCCTTCTGGAGGTGGTCTCTGAATGCCATATAGGGGTCTAACAATAGAAGTCGCTTCAAGGTTGGGGCAAGGGTAAACAGGTAGTAATCATTGAGAGGCTTACAGGGCCGCTGTCCTTCATTCATATCCGTCACCCTCATATACGCGAGGTAGGTCGGCGGGCTGCTTCAAGGTGTATCAATGGGTAGAGGACTCTTCGCTGGTGCCAAAATGAAGCGGGACCGACAGCGTTTTCGCTGGAAGGACCGGGGCTACAAAAGACGAATTTTGAAGCTTAAAGAGAAGTCCGATCCACTCGGTGGCTCATCACAAGCGAAGGGCATTGTGATTGAAAAAGTAGGCATCGAAGCGAAGCAGCCTAACTCTGGAATCAGAAAGGCAGTCAAAATCAGTTTGATTCGAACTGGCAACAAATTGACCGCCTTCGCACCCGGCGATGGCGCAATCAATTTCATCGATGAACACGACGAGGTTCTCGTCGAAGGAATCGGCGGCCGCATGGGCCGTTCTTACGGAGATATTCCCGGTGTCCGATACAAGGTCATCAAAGTCAACGGCGTCTCACTCGATGAGATGGTCCGAGGGCGTAAGGAGAAGCCAATCCGCTGAGGTGTTTTTCGATGGTTGATGAAGAAGAGGCAGTAGTCGAAGAGGCGGCAGAGCCAGAGGTCAAGGTTGAGGAGCCAGAAGTTCCAATCGCTGGAATCGGCACTCTCGTATTCGGTAAGTGGGATACAACTGATGTCACCTGTTTAGACCCCGGTCTAGCACCTTATGTCAATCTCCGAACTGTCGGCGTACCTCATTCTGGTGGACGACACGCAAATGCATGGTTTGGGAAATCCAAACTGTCGGTTGTTGAGCGATTCATCAACGGTCTGATGCGAACCGGCCGATATTCTGGTAAGAAGATGTCAACCGCGAAGTCATTAGAAGAGGCATTGGACCGAATCGCAGAACGCGATGGAGTCAATCCACTACAGACCTTTGTTGACGCTCTATCCAACGCTGCCCCGATGGAAGAAATCACCCGAATCAAATTCGGTGCAGTCAGTCAACCTAAGGCGGTTGATTCTGCACCAAGCCGTCGGCTAGATGTTGCAATTCGACATCTTGCAACTGGTGCGACTCAGGCTACTCACAAGAGCAAGAAAACGCTCACTCAAGGAATCGTTACTGAGATTTCCAAAGCTGCACAAGGAGATGTGACCTCCTACGCAATCGGCAAGAAGGAAGAGGTTGAGAGAATCGCGGCCTCGGCTAGATGATACTGGACCCTCGCCTAAATCGGCCTTGGAGATTTGCGACAACAAACAAAATTTTGATTATCAAAAGCAAACAACCTTAACAAAAATAGGGAGCCGAATCCAACATGGAAGATGTTGAGAGGGCCTCAAAACCATTCAACATCCACTGGTTGAATGCCGCGTTTCTGCTCGGCACACCGCCGCTTGCTCTTGGCGCCGCGATTTGGCACGGTTACTCCTACGGAATAACTTGGGTTGAAGGGCTCATCTTTTTCGTCTGGTATTACGCATGTGGACTTTCCATTACTGTAGGGTATCACAGACTTTTCACTCATCGTAGCCACGAAGCGATTTGGCCGCTCCGTCTCTCTTACGCTTTGTTTGGAGCGGGTGCTTTCCAAAATTCGATTCTAGAATGGTCTAGCGACCACCGTAATCACCACAAGGAGGTCGACACGGCTGGCGACCCATATAGTGCAGCAAAAGGATTCTGGTGGAGCCATTTCCTATGGATTATCTTTGATGAACACGAGGGTAAGCATGACTATTCGAATGTCCGAGACCTCCAAAAAGATTGGGTGGTTAGATTGCAACATCGTTTCATCTTCTCGATTGGATTCTTGGTTGGGATGGTTCTTCCTGCAGCAGTCGGCTATGCTATCGGCGGAGTTGGAACGGCGGTTGGCGGATTTGTTTGGGGAGGGTTGGTCAGAACAGTTTTCGTGCATCACGGAACTTTCCTCATCAACTCTGCAGCCCATGTATGGGGTAAGCAACCCTACGCAACCAACAACTCGAGCAAAGACTCGACCTGGCTCGCCTTCTTCACTTTCGGGGAGGGCTACCACAACTTCCATCACACCTTCCAAGCAGACTACCGCAATGGGCACCGTTGGTGGCAATGGGACCCATCAAAGTGGTGGATTAGTGCGTTCTCATTTGTTAAGATGAATCGCAATCTCAAGAAGACGCCGAAGTGGGCAATCGAAACTGCAAGGATGGAAACCAAATTTTCACAAGCTGCTGCCGATGCTTCCGCTATCCATGATTCCAAGGAAATGAGTTCGTTCCAATTACGCTCAAAGGAGTGTTGTGAGGGGTTGAGAATGGCCCAGAGACAATTCGAATCCATGCGTCAACAATTCAAGAGAGCAAGTGATGAGTCGAGAGAACAGTTCGCCGTTCAAATGAAACAGGCGAGGAAGTCAATTCAACAGATGCGTGATGACTTCACACGGCTGCTAGATGAGATGTGCAACGCTACCACGCCTTCGGTAGCATAAGTGGAGCAGTATCACATTCAATCTCAAGGTCTTCACGCGTGGGGGCTCGCGCGCGCAGGGGGCTTTATCAATGGAGGGCAGGTCGGCCGCTTCACCGAAGGTGGACCACATGGGACGCAAAGAAGACAACATCGCAAAGGCAACAGAAGTCATGCACATTCGAGAGCAGATTAGGAACATCTGTATCGCTGCTCACATCGACCACGGAAAGACCACACTCTCTGACAATTTGATTGCCGGTGCAGGCATGATGAGTGAAGAATTGGCTGGCAAGAGTCGTGTTCTCGATTTCGATGAACAGGAGGCAGCCCGTGGAATCACAATCAACGCTGCATCAGCATCGATGGTCCACGACATCGAGGGAACTGATTACCTCATCAATCTCATCGATACACCAGGTCACGTCGACTTCGGTGGAGATGTGACCCGTGCAATGCGAGCTGTTGACGGCTGCTTCATTTTGACCTGTGCTGTTGAAGGCGCAATGCCTCAAACCGAGACTGTTGTCCGTCAAGCATTGAAGGAGAAGGTGAAGCCTGTTCTTTTTATCAACAAAGTCGACCGACTCATCAACGAACTTCAGGTGACTCCAGAAGATATGCAAGAACGATTCATGGGGCAAATCCAGAAGGTCAACAAACTAATTCGTCAATTCGCCCCTGAAGAATACAAGAAGGAATGGCAGGTCAGCGTCGCTGAAGGCACAGTCGCCTTTGGTTCAGCATACCACAACTGGGGTATCACAGTCCCATATATGCAGAAATCTGGGATTTCGTTCAAGGACATCTTCAATTACTGTAACACCGAGAATCAGGCGGAATTAGCAAAGCGGGCACCAGTCCACGAAGTTCTTCTCGACATGGCTGTATCTCAACTTCCCGGACCAATCACGGCTCAGAAATATAGAATCCCAAATATTTGGACGGGCGATTTGGAATCAGAGATGGGTCAAGCGATGTTAAATTGCGACCCCAAAGGGCCTCTTGCTCTAATGATTACCAAGATTTGGATGGACCCTCACGCAGGCGAGGTAGCAGTTGGGCGACTCTACTCAGGTTCAGTCAACCACGGTGAAAGCGTGTGGGCGATTGGCGGAGCAAAAGCGGAGCGTGTTCAACAAGTCAGTATGATGGTTGGAGCCGACAGAATCGCGGTACCGAGTATTGTCGCTGGAAACATCGCTGCAATCACCGGAATTCGTTCGGCTGCTGCTGGTGTTACAATCGGCAATGATAGTGAAATCGTTCCGTTCGAAGCAATTCGACACTACTCCGAACCTGTCGTTACAGTCGCAGTCGAACCAAAAGCGATGAAGGACTTACCAAAATTCATCGACGCACTACGCTCCCTAGCAAAGGCAGACGCATCTCTTGAGGTGCGAACGAACGCCGAAACTGGAGAAGCACTTCTCGCAGGAATGGGTGAACTCCACTTGGAAATCACAGTTTACCGAATTGAGGAAGAACAGAACATCAAGGTCTCAGTCTCTGAACCAATTGTGGTCTACCGCGAAACCGTCTCGGGCACCAACCGTGGTGACTCTTTCGAGGGCAAGTCACCTAACAGGCACAACAGATTCTACATCGAAGTCGAACAACTCTCACCAGAGGTTGTCCAAGGTCTTCGAGAGGGGGTATTCGGAGAAGGCACAATCCGGCCCAATGATGCCAAGGAAGTCGGCAGAAAGTTCGGCGAATACGGCATGGACAAAGATAAGATGCGGAAAATCTACGCAATCCACGGAACAAATGTACTCGTCAATGACACGAAAGGTATCCAATATCTTCACGAAACAAAGGAACTTCTAATCGAGTCGTTCAACGATGTGTGCCAGAAAGGCCCGATCGCAGAAGAACCCATGATGGGTGTAATGGTTCGACTAGTCGATGCTAAACTGCACGAGGACGCGATTCACCGTGGACCTGCTCAGACAATCCCTGCTATGCGTAATGCCTGCAAGGGTGCTATGGTGCGGGCTGGTTCAGTGTTGATGGAACCCATCCAGAAGATGAATGTGTCAGTGCCCAATGATTGGCTCGGTGGAGTCACTCGTGAATTGACCCAACGCCGGGGAGAAATCGAGGACATGCCGGCAGATGGTGAAATTACAACCGTCATCGGAAAGGTACCAGTCGCTGAAACTTTTGGATTCTCAAACGATATCCGTGCTGCAAGCCAAGGCAGAGCAGTGTGGAACACTGAGAACTGCGGATTCGAAGAGTTGCCTCGCAGTCTACTAGAGAAAACAGTCGCAGTCATCCGAGAGCGTAAAGGGCTCAAGCCCGAAATTCCCGGCGAAGCATACTACTCAGATTGAACCTCTCCTGCAATTTGCAGAAAGGACGCAGAGAACTAGATAGCACACTCAGCGTGCGATTCACTGGTCGGTACAAAACAGACTCAGCGCCCGTTCACAATCAAGCAATTCGGATGAGTTGCCAGTCAGTAAGTTCCCTCAAGACTGAAATTGCCTTTGATGGAGGCAATGAATCTA
>CAUZUN010000039.1:0-6345 GCA_963583115.1 Candidatus Thalassarchaeaceae archaeon | reverse complement strand
ATTCCAGTCGATTGACAACCCGCGCGTCTCCTGCCGCGTCGCTATCACCGGCAAGGTCGGAAGCGGTAAGACAGTCATCTCGCACCTGTTCTCTGCTGATTTGCAGCGCCATTTGGCCGGGCAGCGTGAAATTCAGGTGGTTCATGTCAACTGCCGCAATAACCCCTCCAAGTCACAAGTTCTCCAGAGAATCGTGACCAGCCTCGATGCGCGCCACCCCGAGCGGGGTTTTGGCAGTGGTGAGATACTGCAGTCGGTACGGAAGCAGTTGCATGGCAGCAAGCGGCACCTTCTACTCGTTCTCGACGAGGTCGACCATCTGCTACGGGCGGACAAAGGCGACCTCCTCTACCAACTACTGCGCATCGATGAGGGGCAGGAGGAGGTCGGGACAATCTCCCTGATTATCATCAGTCAAGAGCAGGTGCTCGACCAGTTGGAGCCCGCGGTACTATCGCGCTTCGGCAAGGGTCACCACATTCGAATGGAGGAGTACGACGCCGATGACTTGATGGAAATCGCTCGCCAGCGAGCCGGACTCGCTTGTCATGACGGTTCGGTATCAGATGGCGTTTTGCGAACAATCGGTCAGCGAGCCTCGGAACATGGCGACGCCCGCGTCGCCATCGAGTTGCTTGAAGGCGCAGTCAAAAAAGCGGAAAGAGCCGGCAGGGATGAGGTGCAGGCGGACGATGTGCGTTTCCTCGCAAAGGGGATTGGCAGGTCGGTCGAGCCGGGCGTTGTCGATGACCTCAGTCAGCATGCACAATTGACCCTGCTCGCTCTCTGTCGGCGGCTCAAGAAGGAGGATGAGGTATCTACTGGTGATGCCGAGAAACTCTACCATGTGGTCTGCGAGGAATACGAAGTCAAGCCACGCAGCCATACCACTTTCTGGAAGTATTTGAAAACGCTGCAGCGTCAGCAACTCATCGAAGCGCGCACAGCAAATCGGGCACAGGGGCGAGGCCGCACTCAATATCTTTCAATTCCCGCTGCCATGCCGGGTACCCTCGAAAAGCGAGTTGAAAGTGCTCTAGAAGGGTGACAGCGCTGAAACACAGCCCTTGGCTAGAGGGTAATTGCCTTATAGGGGGCGCTTGTCGGCGGGACGTTGAGTGGTTCCAGTGGCACGTAAGAAGACAGGAACTGTGTTCAAGGCGGTCGTAAACGACACCAATCCTTCCAATGGAGGGAAGTCGTACGCCGTGGAAGTCACGGGAGCAAATTACAACCATTTCCTCGGAAAGAAAATTGGCGATGTCGTCGATGGTCAGTTCGTCGGTGAGGGCGACCAATCTCTGCTCGGTTACACATTGAAAATCACCGGAGGCTCAGACCGCACCGGAACTCCGATGCGCCCCGATATCGCAGGTGGCAACCGCCAAGCAGTTCTCGTCACAGAGGGTATCGGCTTCAAGGCTCACAAGTTGGTCAAGAAGAAGGGCGACCGTTACCGCTACCGATACAATGGACTTCGCAAGCGCCGATTTTTCCGGGGCAACACAATCAACCAAGATACTGTTCAACTAAACTTGAAGGTCGTCGATGCAGGCAAAAAGTCGCTCGGCGACATCTTTGGAGGGGACGCCGACTCCTCCGAATCCGATGAGTCGTGATTGGCATGGAGAAGGAGTGGGTTTCAACTGGTGAACAAACTCCCTCAACAGCCTGAAGTAAACATCGGATTAGTTGGTCATGTCGACCACGGAAAGACAACTTTGACCCAAGCCCTCTCTGGGACTTGGACAGACACTCATTCCGAAGAGCGAAAGCGTGGAATTTCGATTAAGTTGGGCTACGCTGACACCGCCTTCTACAAGACCAAGAAAGGCGAGTTCTACACTGCGGGAAAACGCCCCAAGGGGACGGCTGATGTCGCGAATGAACTTTGCCGAGTAATCTCATTCGTCGATGCACCTGGTCACGAGACGCTGATGGCGGTGATGATTAGCGGTGCTAGCATAATGGACGGTGCACTTCTCCTCATCGCTGCAAACGAAGAGTGCCCACAAGCACAGACTCGGGAGCACTTGATGGCGCTGGAAATCGCTGGAATCGACAATATCGTAGTAGTCCAGAACAAAATCGACATCGTCTCCAAAGAGCAGGCGATAAAATCGTACGAACAGATCAAGGAATTTTTGAGCGGAACTATCGCCGAAAATGCACCAATAATTCCAGTCTCCGCTCACCATGATGTCAATCTCGATGTTCTAATCCAAGCAATTGAACAATTCATTCCAACTCCGGAAAGAGACCCGAAGGCGAATGGAATCATGCACATCGCCCGCTCTTTCGACATCAACCGACCCGGTTCCCGTCCAAACGACCTCAAGGGTGGAGTTCTTGGAGGCAGTATCGTTGAAGGCACTTTCAATATCGGTGACAAAATCGTAGTAGCCCCGGGCAGAAAAGTCACACAAGGAAACAAGGTCTCATGGGAGCCTCTGGTCACGACCATTTCGAGTATGAAAGGCGGCGGTCAAGAGCTCTCTTCGATGCACGCTGGCGGGCTTTGTGGAATGGCCACCCCCCTCGACCCAAGCCTAACCAAGGCAGACGAACTGACTGGGCAGGTAGCCTCCCGAGAAGGGGAACTCCCTCCGATTTGGATTTCTATTGACCTCGATTTGACTCTCCTGAAGGAGATGGTGACTGGAGATGGTGGGAGCGCCGACAAGGTGCGACCATTGCAACCCAACGAGATGCTGATGGTTAACTCAGCGACTGCTACTTCGGTCGGAGTCGTCAGCAAGGTGAAGGGCAGAGATGCGACTCTAACTCTCCGACTTCCAATATGCGCACCACAAGGTGGACGAATCACACTCTCACGACGGGTTGGAGCGCGCTGGCGCCTCATCGGTTACGCGACCATCAAGTGAGGTTGGATGCGATGGCATCGAATCCCATCGATTCTCAAGTCGGGCAACAGTTTGTCGATTGAAAAATGATTTCGAAATGGCCAAAAATTGGAGGCGAATAAATGACGAAACTTCTCATCGATGCCTGCGGCTGGGTTGCCGCGGTTGATGGTGGCATCAATTTCGACCACGCAATCTCACCATTGATTGGCAAATTTGAGCCGGTTGTTCTCCCCCGAGTCAGGAAGGAACTACAGAGTGTGCAGGAGGGACGAGCGAAACCCCTTCTTCTCGACCTTTTGGATGGCCGTGCCGAGCTTGTCGAGCCACCAGAGGGAATGGACCATACCGATGACCAGTTGGTTGCTCTTGCGATGGAAAACTCGTGGCCGGTTCTCACTGTGGACCGGGGGCTAAAGCAGCGACTCGCGGACGCCGGTTGCCCTTTTATCGAGGTAATTTCGGGCCATTCATTACGTCTAATCGAGTTTTGAGTCCCTCAACTTTCCAAACGATTCAAGATTTCAGCCGTCGGAAGTACAGTCTCATCCGGCGCAGCAATTATATTCGCGGTAGTCAAAACAGATTCGCATGTCCAACATTCTGCTTACCAAGACCAGCCAAAAGAGGACATCCAGCGCTGCTGGTGAACTGGTTGAAGTCTTGCAAAGTATCGGCATACAACGCAATTATTCCCTCGTCCTTACTTCTCTTTCAGCAGAAGATTGGACCGACACCATCAGACTACAGAAGTCGTGTGGATTGCGGCAACCAGAAGTTAGTGTAGCAATCCGTGAGCTGATGGCTATCGAGATGGTCGAAATCGAGCCGCAACGCAACGGACAGCGGGGCCGCCCGCGCCACAAGTATCGTCTAAAGGGCAACCTCTTTGAAATCATCAAACCCTATGTCGAAGAGGCGCAGAATGAATTGAATAAGTTGGAGAGCAGCCTTTCGCTTCTCAACAAAGTTTCAAACTCGCTTCACAACGGCGCTAACAATTGAATCCTCAAGGGATTTCATCGAATTGGTAGCCCTCTTCCCATTTCCTCTCGCCGAGGACGACTTCCAATTCGAAAGGAGTCAGAAGTGGCTTAGCATATCTCACCGAATCATCGATTGCAATCCGCGGGCAAGCGGTATTGACGAAGGCATCGACCGGATAGAAATCAATCAGTTCAGGACCTACATGTTCAAGCGCCAAAAGGTAACCCTTCTTGCCGTGTTTTTCCAGCATTCGCTTCATCCGCAGAGCCAAATTCCGGCGCATCTGTCCGGGCTTCTCTCCGATGAGAATACCGAACGACTGCGCCTCATCAGAAGCCATAATCAAGCCGAATCGCTGACGCAAAATCCGCTCAATTCGCTGAAGTGACATCTCACTCGCATCCCCTGTGTAGGGGTCGAGCATGGCGAGGGGTTTGCCGGTGTGAAGGACTAGCCCGATAGGGTGGAAATCACCAGAACCGAGGAACAGGTAATGGCCGATATCTGGATTGTCGCCCGAGTAGTTGCAGCCGAGCACCTGGCCGGGGAATGTTAGCCGCTCCCCGCCGACGGGAATCTCGACTTCGAAGCCCGCGTCTTCCAACCGTTTCTTGAATTCCGGAAGCAGATGAAGATGCTGGATTGAGCCGACCAGTCCAAGTTTCACCCCATCCAATGGAGCCACTCTTCCTACTGCGTCGAGAAATTTCTGCTGCCCTTCCTCACTTGCGAGGTCGACCTGTCCCGCTTGCGCTTCTTCCATACGCACGCGAGCCATGTCGCGGTGAGCGTGTAGTTGAGGGAGAATTGGGGCGAGTTCGGGGTCACCATCGTAGGTCACATCGATGAATTGCGTCGGCATTCCCGAATCGATGTTCATCTGACTGTGTCCCATGTGCGCGACTAGGTCGACGCCCATCATCTCCATCTTGTTGTGAACAAGGTCGCAAGCGCCGTAACACGGGTCCGCTGCGAGGATGAGTTTTGCGTCGGTTCGTGATTCGAGTGAATCTATCATCTCAAGCGCTTGAATTTTGAGTCCTTCTGGAAGTTGCAGGGCAACCAACTTGTGGTCACCTGCTTGAATTCGTTCGACCAACTCGTCGAGTTGGAAGTCGTGGCGTTCCAGATCCATCGTTTTACCTAAATGGCCGTCCAACCGCCCCTATATCAGCAGTTGCGTGGTTTTGTTAGTCAGTGCCAACAGCAGAATGATTTCATTCAGAGGAGGACGACTTTGTCGCCATCCATTTTGAGTTTGACAAGACTGCGCAGCGGCCAACCGGTTTCGGCCACTAATTCGTCGACTTTGTCTCCCTTCTCAAAGACGATGATGACATCTTGCAGGATTGCACCAACATTCTCGACCGCGCTCAACACCGCCCGAAGAGTACCACCTGTACTCACAACATCATCGATGATGAAGATTCTATCACCCGGATTGACATCGTTGAGATAGATACGGCCCTTCGAGTAGCCGGTGCTCTGGTCGACAACCACCTCTCCGGGCAGTCCGTAGGAGCGCTTCCGAGCGATGACCAGCGGTTTTCCGGTAGCGATTGAAAGTGTCGAAGCGAGTGGGATTCCCATCGCTTCGATTCCAAGAATGAGGTCAACCTGCTCCCAGTCGACCATTTCAAGCACGATGTCACGCGCTTCTTGCAACATGACGGCCGACTGGCGTGGGACGCCATCGGTAAGTGGGTGGACGAAGTAGGCGTAATCATCTTTCCAAACAACTGGAGCATTGAGGACACTTTGGCGGAGCCTAACAATCCGTTCGTCGGAACTGTCCGCCGGGCTCACCAGCCCACCACCTCAAACGAGACCCTTCAGATGCTCGTGGCCGTGGTCAACAACCGTTGTGCAAGGAGTTGGAACCTTCATGGTGGCTTTTCGGAGTGCATCCTTCGCTGCTGCGAAGTGCTCAGGACTCGTTTGAATCGTGATAATTTTCTGGCCGTGCTTAACACGAGCCGCCGTACCGACATTCTTGCCGAACGCGCAGCGCATTCCCTGAGACACACGGTCAGCACCGGCGCCTGTTGCCTGCTTGTTCTCTCTCAAGATGTGGTGTGGGTAGACTCGGATTCGAAGAGCGTAGCCTTGTGTTCCAGCAGAAGTTCTGATTGTTGCATTGGAGATGACACGAGCCGCTTCAAGAGCGGAGTGTCGAATTTGACAGGACTCGTCGGCTAGAAGGCTGAGTGATATCTCAAATTCACCTTTTTCAGCGGCGACTCGATTGCCGACATGGAATTGCAGAATTCTGTTGTTAGGTACACCACCGGTGTACTGGCGGCGGGTGTATGCCTGACCCTTGAGTCGGCGGTACATACTTGCGGGTTTGCGTGCCATCTACTCAGTCTCCTGCCTAAGGCAGGGCCGGCGACCGGCCCTCCATATTTAATCGCATGGGGCCCCTTAGGGGCCCTCATTCAGCGCACAATTCTTAGACGGTCGGGTTTATCGGCGGGCTATGGCGAACTCGCTG
>CAUZUN010000038.1:0-6396 GCA_963583115.1 Candidatus Thalassarchaeaceae archaeon | reverse complement strand
CCTTCGCGCTCGGGACTTCGACACCACAGTACTCACCCCTTCAAGTTTGGAGTTTGAGTTCGACGCTCGTCGGCTCGACCGAACTGGCTACGAGGTCTTGAAGACTGAGCGTGACATTCTCATCAGTGAACTGCGTGGCCTTGGCGCCTTCGTAATGGACTGGGAGCCAGATATGTTGTTGGCGACTGCACTTGCTGGAGCAAGAGGATTCTGAGTGATTGAAATGGTACAGCCAGGAGTATCCAGCGATACAAGCCACCTCTACGACGGCAAGGTTGTGAGGGCAGCCGCACCGAGCAGAAAGAAACTCGCGGCCAAGATGACTTCGAGCCATGAGATTCCTGATGACGCGGTTCCCGAGGTTCACATTCCTTCATTCGTCGAGAGTCTGTTCGGCGGACCCTTAGTGCCGAAGATGAAGTTCCTTCCCGCTGACAAAATGGTGCAAACTTTGCAGATGTTGTCAGGCGCGGTGATGATTTTACTCGGCGTTTTGACTTGGATAGTTACACCGGTGTCAGGGACCATTTGGTTCGCGGCTGCCGACTTGATAGGAGCCGAATTCCTCGGTCTCGGCATTCACCTACTGATACTGCTTGTCGGGCTTGGCTGCGGCTTTTGGGGGATTTTCAGCCGCGATTCAAGATTCCTTCTCGCGTCCTATGTACTCTTCATTTTGATCTCGCTCCGATTCGCTTCCAGCAAGGTCACCTTCGAGTGGCTGGAGTTTGATGATGGCCTCATCCAGAAAGTGTTGCTCGTCACCTACGCCGTACTCTTGGTGATGTACATGGAACTGACCAATGGAGTTGTTCGATTCTCGATGTTGGACACCAGTATTCGCACTGGGGAAGTCTATGTGATGAATGTCAAGAAAGTGCTCAACAAATACCACATCAGCCTCGTAATCACACCACTCATCGCCGCCGGAGTTGCCACCATCACCCTGATGTTCAAGGATATTATCGCTGATGTTGTCGGAATCTTTTCTGAAATATCTGCGGCTAGACTCGATGAAAGCGTCGAGTTGGAAAGTGTCTACGGAGTTGCACTCGGCACGATGATCGTATTCCTCATCGTTGCAATCGTGTTCGCAGCAAATATACCCGGACGCATCCAAAAAGTCCGAGAAAACGCAGATTGATTCTACACCTTTCACCTAGTAGAGAATCACGCACTGAGAAGGTCGAGTTCGCTTGCAAGCGCCGCCAATGCATCGTGGGTCTGCTCCGCTGGCACCGTGAAATGCAATGCATGGTCACGCTTTCCTTCGTCGAGTGGAGTGAGTGACAAATTGTTCATCCTGCTCAAACTGAGAATTTGCTGCTCTATCGAATTGTCCGAGCCAATACCTTCGCCAACCAAACAGAGCAGAGCAACCGGCGCCCCAAGTTCAGCCGTTGGAAGCGAAGATTGTCCAGCGAGTTGGCGCACCGCTCTTGCTGCCTCTCGCTCCGAGACAAGGAAACGGGCTTCACTCGGCTGAGCGCGTAGTGACCAAACTCGCGTTTGGCAGCGCTCCAACTCGGCTGTTGCATCTGCCACAACCTTAGCAACAGTCACAACCCCAGAGAGCCGCATGGTAAGAGGCACCAGCCTTGGAAGGCAACCAACGGCCCTCACTTCTGGGTGGCCAGCGGAAATTTTCGGACCAATGCAACTACCCAGCGAGGTCGGGTCGTGGAGGGGGCGAAGTCGGAGCGGAATACCCCGAGAGCGAAGCGGCTCGACCGCCATGTGGTGAAGCATCGGTTCGCTGAAAAGGGCGAGTTCCGAGGCTTCCGTGTATGACATGTAAGGCAAATTTCGGGAGGGCAGAGACCAGTGAGGTGCAAGCGCCAAAATTCCAGGCACATCTCTCCAAATCGTCACTTCTTCAGCATTCAAAACCGCTGCAAGCGAGGTCGCAGTAAGGTCTGAACCGCCTCTTCCGAGAAGCGCGACGCCGCCATTCGCGATGCCGTACCAGCCGGTAACCACAGAGACTGAAGAGGAAGGAAAATTGAGGCTGTTTTCTGTCTTTTCAAGGTCGATTTCCGGATTTTCTGGAACACCTTTCAGATGGATTCCAATCCGCTCTGCCCAAGCAGGCATTGAATCAACTCCACATTCGGTTAGAGCCGCCGCCAATGCAACACTGCTCATCCTTTCACCGCATGCGAGCGCTTCTGCTTTTGTCGATTCTGTTGGATTCTCGTGGTGAGAATACATCGCTTGTAGAAGCAAGTTTTTCGCCTGATTGAAGATGGAAACGAATTGTGGTTCAACTAAGGTTGGAGAAAACTCGAGATGGGTCATCTCCACCGAAGTGACGAATGGTTCGATTGATTCCACATCGTCTCTCGCTAGACGCTCAAGAATTCTGTCGGTAATGCCATGAAGTGCCGAGACGACTACGACAATATTTACATCACTAACTTCGCTAATTCGCCGCGCAATCGCTTCAATGTCGGATTGACCTTTGAGGCAGGAGCCACCGAATTTGTAGACGAGGGTTTCAGACATTGCTCTCACCTCCAGCCATCGCCAAATCTGCCAAAACTAGGCGCGCAACCGATTCTACGACGGCCGCCGCCCGCGGTGCGAGGACCGGGTCGTGTCTTCCGGTGACCACGAGAGCCTCCTTCTGTCCGCTCGCCAAGTTGAGTGTCTGTTGCTCTTGAGGAATACTGCTGGGGGGTTTGAAATGTACCTTCACAAACAGGTCTGCCCCTGTTGCAATGCCTCCTAAGACGCCGTCGGCGCGGTCGCCTTCTGGGTGGATTCCAGCAGTTGTTTCGACCCATGCGTCGTTGTGTTCGCTGCCACGCATTCGGCTCGCTGCGAAACCACGGCCGAATTCGACGGCTCGAGCTCCGGGAATCGCCATCAGTGCGTGAGCGAGAACTGGTTCTATGCCATCGAACCAAGGTGAGCCGAAGCCAAGAGGAAGTGCAGATATCCGAAGTTCGACGGCGCTTCCAATCGAGTCTCGCTGTTTTCTGAGTTGTTGGACTAAATCAACCATTTTTGAGGCTGCGGCCTGGTCGCGGCATCGGGTGTTTTCGTAGTCCTCGCCTTCTCCTTCTGGAAGTGTCTCTATTGGACTCGAAACAACTTCACCAATCGAATGGACATGTGCTTCGACAGACCAATCTCCTTGCTCTTCCAACGGTCTGCAAAGGCTCGCTGCTGCAACCAATCCAGCGGTTAGGCGTGCGCTGTTGCTACCACCACCTCTCGGGTCAGAGTGACCTTTGGAGCGGACCAGTTCTGGCAGGTCTGCGTGTCCGGGGCGGGGTTGGTCGGGGAGAAAGTCATAGGCGCTTGATTTCGCATCTTGGTTCTGGATGACTAGCAGAATAGGCCAGCCTGTCGTGTGACCTTCGAAGAGGCCTGAGAGAATATGGCATTCGTCCGTCTCTTTACGTCTTGATGCTAGAATTCCACCCGGTCTGCGTGTGGCCATATCTGTAGCCAATCGTTGTGCATCGATTTCAATACCAGCCGGCATTCCTTCGATGAGCGCACCTACAACAGCACCGTGACTCTCGCCAAACAGAGTGACGATGAGGTTCTCACCCAAGCGCATCGACAATGTCGCTCCCCCTTCATTCGTCCCCAGACCAAACGACAGTTTCTATCATCTTGAATCCACGCTGCTCGATGAGAGACTCAATTCGCCGTTTTGTGGAATCATTGTGGGATGGCAGGAAGGCTGCTACTGCAGACCCTGAACCTGTTATTCCCGCCGCCCTTGCTCCCCAAACCATCAGGTCATTGGCAAGACGCCGGCCAGCCGAATCTCCCAATGCGTTTGCAACGGCACGGCCATTTTCAGTCAAGGCTACGAGCAGATTCTCTTGCTCGATTGCAGTGATTGCCTTCTGGAACTGAGGACCTGTGTTTGCGAATCGACCGGGGTCGGGAAACAACTCTCGCTCGCCTCTGAGGACGATGAGAACTACCCAATCCTCCGGATTTTGGAAGGAGCCTTCCATCAATATCCCTTCAGCGGCCGGCTGATTTGGGTCAACAACCTTCCAGCCCGGCTCGATTGCAGCCCATGAATCGTCGACGCTACCGGTCAGAGAGACGCCTGATGCCAGTTGTGCTCGGGATGCGAGGTCGACGATATCTGAATTCACTAATTCAACTTCACCCGCAGCACAAAGCGCCCTAATTGCTGCGACACTGAGAGCGGCAGAACTCTTCAAACCTTGACCTGCTGGAATCGAACTGCGAACTTGCCAGTAGAGATTTTCTGCAGGTTTTTCCAAACCGGCTGCTTCCCAAACTTCGACAACTGCGTCCAAAACCCCGGATGGGTCCTCAACGGGCTTGGTCGGTTCATCATCTCGGAGCCGTAATCGAAGAGTCAAGTCAAGGCCGAGGGAAGCGCCGTAACCTGCACCAAGAGCGTGCAATAGACTACAGGCACCGTGACCTGTTCCTTCCCCGATGACTGGCATTCACCTCTCCTCCACTTCGCTGCCAATAGGCTTGCCAAGGTGCCTGCCTGCCCCTCCGACAGAACCGAGAACAAACTCTCCCGCTTGAATGTGCGTGATGGATGGCGTCTCTTTAGAGACGCCGACAAGTCGGACTGTTTCTGCTTGTTGCAAGAAAATTTGACCTTCGACGATACTGCCATTCGAACCATCTTCGCTGCGGAACCGAGCGAGAAGCAACGGCCTCGGCTCGATCTTCAAGCGGCCAACAGCGACAGCGCGCGAACCGGCAATGGAAGTCACCAACACTTCGTCGCCCGCTTTCAGTTCCGATAGATAGCGGGTTGAGCCATCAGCGAGCAGCACATAGGAATGAACCGGCCCTGCATTTACTCGAAATGGGCGGGGTGGGACGAAATCCGATTCAATCGTTTCAGCGTGGACAAGACATAGCGCTGCTGCACTTGAGCCGATGAGAAGACCTTCACCGAGTTCCATATTCTGGACCAAATCAATGCAGACCCTGTCGCCCATACCACCCGGTGTGACACTGAGAATTTCCAATGGAACCAAATCAACCCCGTTCTGCTGGACCTCAGATTCTGCCACCGCTCCACTGGATAGTGCCAACCGTTCAGCAGCCAAGATTTGCGCTGCATCCCAAAGATTCTCATCATCATCCAAGAGAAGTGCGTCGACGCCACTCTGCAGGGCGAAAGTAGCGCCCTGCAACTGTGATTCTTCATGGATGCTCGCGGCAATTTTTGTGCCGCTTCCATGCGCTGCTGCGACCAAATTCTCAAGCGGAATCATGGTCCAATCGACACAATCGAGCAGCAGCCACTGAGCAAGACCGATAAACTCCAATGCAGCATTTTGACCCGCTTCGTCTTCAATCAAAATGCAAGCACCCAAAGTCTTGCCTTGCTCATCTTTCAATGAGCCTTCACTCGAAGTGAAGTTCGGAAGGCCCGAAGCCCACTCGGGAGGCAGTTCACCCTGTGGTAGTAGGAGCGCGTCCGCAGGCCGTTCTAGGCTGTTGGAGTCCGCCGAAAGCCATAGTTGCAAACGAACACCTCACTCGCTTTTGTAACTGTCAAGATTGCGCCGAAAAGAGTCGTACAAATCATCCATGCTGTCCGCTTCTTCGACATCCAATTTGAACCGGCCATCGGCGTCCCAAGGGATTCCGTGCACCACCTCTCTTACCTCGCGGGCCCTAGCTGTCGGATCTACATCGCCAAAGATTTGTCGCCCCATACACACGCCCGCTGCACCCGCTACCATGGCTGCCCGAACCATGCGTAAAACCTCCCCAAAATCATTTGATTTCGGACCGCCTGAAACTAGGACTGGAATCGGCACTGCTGAGGTGACCTCTGCGAATGATTCTGGTGAGCCGGTCCAAGGAACTTTGACGACATCACAGCCGAGTTCCCAGCCGATTCGCGCGGCGTGCGCGACACCTTCTGTTCGGTCGTCTGGAAGCGGTGAAAGATTGGGGCCACGGGGATAAATCATGCCTAGCAGTGGCACACCCAACAGTTGACATTCGTCAGCGATTTGTGATAATGATTCAACCATCTCCGGTTCATTCTCATCGCCGAGATTCACCTGTACACTGACTGCGACTGCGCCGCGGTCAAGAGCGGTTAAAACGACGGTTGACGGCTCACCGGCGAGCACTTTGTAGCCAGCCGAATTGCCGGCGTGGCGAGTCGAGGCTGAGAGATGCAAGACCCAGCCACCTTGCCAATTGAGAGCAGCAGAATCAGCAAACGATGAGAGAGGCCCTCGATGAGCGACGATTGCATCGGCTCCACCAGATGTCGTTAGCCGCGAAACCACATCGCCAGTGTCGGCTAATCCCTCGACGGGCCAGTCGGAAACGCCGTGGTCGATTGGCACCCAGAGGCCCTTTCCACCGGGCAGAATCTGAGCCAATCGGTCGCTTTTCAATTTAATT
>CAUZUN010000037.1:0-6517 GCA_963583115.1 Candidatus Thalassarchaeaceae archaeon | reverse complement strand
GGAATAACTACCTTCAGCCCAGATGGAAGGCTGTTCCAAGTAGAGTACGCGAGAGAGTCGGTGAAGAGAGGCACAACCACAGTCGGTCTGAAGTACCGCGACGGTGTTATTCTCATCGTGGACAAGCGAATTGCGAGTCGTCTAATCCTACCAGAATCAATCGACAAAGTCTACAAAATCGACGAACATATTGGCTTCGCTACAGCAGGTTTGGTAGCAGATGCTCGCCAACTAGTTTCTCGGGCACGGACCGAATGTCAAGTGAATCGAATCACTTACAACGACAGAGTTCCAGTCGACATCCTCACCAAGAAAATCTGCGATTTCAAGCAGTCCTTCACACAATACGGAGGAGTTCGCCCCTTCGGCACCGCTCTTCTCATCGCTGGTGTTGACCACAACGGCGTCCATCTCTACGAAACTGACCCGAGCGGAGCATACCAGTCCTACCATGGTGGAGCAATCGGCCGAGGTCGGAATGTTGTCGTTGAATTCTTTGAGAAGAGTTGGAGGAAAAACATGACAATGAACGCCGCCATCAAACTTGGTTTGGAAGCGCTTCGAAATTCCTTGGATGATGACCTGAACAAGGATGCAGTCGAAATCGCAGTCATCGATATCAACGGCTACCGCGAGTTGACATCTGACGAAACACTCGTCCACATCGAGCGTCTAAAACCGCTTGAAGGCGAGTGAACTAGCCGCACTGAAGGCTAAAGGGTCTCCACCGCTTCTCCGCGAATAGCAAGAGGGGCTTCTCATGGTCAGTTTGGATAATGCCGTCACCGCACGAATGGAAAAAGGCGGTAAGAGATATGAAATTCTAGTCGACCCAGACTTAGTCGACAAATGGAAAGAAGACCAAGAATCAGTTGAACTCGATGACCTGCTCGCTATAGATGAGGTGTGGCACGATGCGAAGAATGGTGACCGCCCGACTGAAGAGAAGATGATTGGAGTTTTTGGTACCACAGAATTAGCCGAGTGTGTCCTTCAGATATTGACGAATGGCTCCATCCAATTGACTACTGACCAGCGCAAGAAGATGGTTGCAGAAAAGCGGCGGCAAATCATCCATGAAATATGCACTCTCGCGATTGACCCTCAAACCAAGTTACCTCACCCAATTCAAAGGGTAGAAAATGCACTTGATGAAGCGCGCTTTAAGGTAGACCCGTTCAAACCGTTCGAGACTCAAGTGAAAGATGCCGTAAAGGTGCTGCGTCCACTGATTCCACTCTCCTTCACAACCGTGAAGCTCGCCTTCAAAATTCCAGGTACCAACTATGGCCCGGTCTTTGCAATGGTCCGGGAGGACATGTTGAGGGAAGAGTGGCTACCTAACGGTGATTGGGCGTTCACCGTTGAGGTGCCCGCAGGAATGAAGAATGACTACATCGCAAAAGTTGGAAAAAGAGCCCCAGATGTCGTCGTCAAAGAACTCAAGTGACCGAACGCCAAAGTTGCGTTGCTATGCAACGGTTATAGAGGGGGGGACGGTCGCCGGCCACGGAGAGATACCATGGGACAAGATGGCGGCTCGGATGAAAGCGGCTCAGACTGCGAAGTCAAGCTTGTTACTCCCGGCGAATCGCTTGGACCAGCAGGTGACCGGACTCTTGGACACGGTGTAGGCCGGCGAGGCGATTCTTTGATTGCAACTCGCCTCGGATATGTCACCGAAAAGGGTTCAGAAGTCACGGTAATGCCGGTGAAGACTGCCTACATGCCGAGGCCCGGCGATTTGGTGGTCGGATATATCGAAGGTATGCGAGCCAATATTTGGTTCATCGACATCGGTGCTCCGTTCAACGCTATTCTCCCGATGAGTCTTGCACCGGGTAAAGTCGACTTTGGTGCAACTCGAGATGCGATGGATGTCGGGACGACAATCCTCTGCCGAGTGCAAGAGGTTGACGAATCTCATTCATCTGTGGTTACAATGAAAGGCATGGGTCTGCGCAAGTTGAACTCTGGCTTTGTAGACCAAATTCCCCCTCACTTGAATGCACTGGTCATCGGCTCAAAAGGCACGATGATTCAGATGCTGAAGGAAGAGAGCGACTGCCGCATTATCGTAGGACAGAACGGTCGTCTTTGGATTGAAGGGGAGCCCGAGGGCGTCCGTTTGGTACGAGACGCATTGGAAATTGTTCGAGAGACTGGTCATGCACCAGGCCTCTTGGATCGAATAAAGGGTCTTTTCTGAGTAGAAAATTAGGAGTGTGTGATGAAAATGGGTGGATACGGCGATGTCCAAATGATAGATGAGAATGGCAAGCGAGTTGACGGTCGAGGACCGGGCGACTTGCGACCGATTGAAATTGAGGTTGGAGTGGTTCCAGTCGCAGATGGCTCAGCGAGTATTCGTTGGGGTGCCAATTATGCGATTGCTACAGTCTACGGCCCAATGGAGGCACATCCTCGGAAGATTTCCCGACAAGAGAGAGCAGTTCTCGATGTCCGTTACAACATGGCTCCTTTCAGCACAACTGACCGAATGCGACCTGGGTTCAACCGACGCAGCCGAGAAATCGGCAAGGTGACCTCAGATGCTCTTGAGAGCGTCGTTCAACTCGAACTCTATCCCCGAAGTAAGATTCGGGTTGAGATAGAGATTCTGTGCGCCGAGGCTGGCACTCGCTGTGTTGGACTTACTGCAGCATCAGTCGCTTTGGCAGACGCTGGTATTCCAATGACCGATATGGTCGTCAGTGTCGCATCAGGAAAAATCAACGGAGTAGTCGTCTGTGACCTCAACAAGGAAGAGGATAACTTCGGCGAGGCTGACCTACCGATGGGAGTCCTTCCCAATACAGGCGAGTTAGTCTTCCTACAGATGGATGGCGACCTTTCACAAGATGAGTTCCAGCAGGCTTGGGATTACAATGTCGAGGCCGCACAAGAAGTTCACAAAGTAATGGTGGCTGCTCTTGCAAAGCGCTATGGGGGTGTCCAGTAATGGCAAATCCACTAGTTCCCGGCCTCCTACGAGACCACCTCTCTGAACTCGCAAGCCGCGACGAGCGGGTTGACGGGCGCAGCCAATGGGCTGGCCGTGAGTTGTCGATTGAAGTTAACCCGCTGCCAAACGCAGAAGGTTCAGCGAAGGTCACAATGGGTGACACAATCGTCTACGCTGGAATTAAGTTCCAACTACAGACTCCCTACCCTGACCGCCCCGACCAGGGCGGTTTGATGACAAGCGCTGAATTGCGTCCTGTCGCCGGCCGCCACTTCGAGCCCGGGCCTCCAAGCCCGGAGAGTATCGAACTTGGCCGAGTGGTCGACCGAGGAATCCGAGAGTCGGGTTGCATCGATGTCAATGACCTATGCATCATTCCTGGAGAGAAAGTATGGCAGGTCATCATCGACTGTTTTGCTATCAGCGATGATGGTAATCTGTTCGATGCATTCGGACTAGCTGCAATCATTGCTCTCAAGAACGCTACAATTCCAGCAGAGCGATTCGATATTGGCGAAGACCGCAAACTACCTCTTACCAAGATGCCAATCATGTGCTCATACCACAAGGTCGGCGGACGATTCGTCTACGACGCTAATCGTGAAGAAGAGGTCGGCGGAGATGAACGCATTCACATCACCCTAGGTGATGATGGGCATGTCCATTCCCTTCAGAAGGGGTTAAAGGGAGTGTTCACAGCGAGCGAATTCGACGAAATCATGACTGTTGCACAGCAGCGCGTCACTGAACTCAAAGAAATAATCAACAACCTGTGAGGTGAGTAATATGTCAAAGAGAACTCAAAAGGCTGGATTGGCTGCTCGATTTGGACCTCGCTACGGTGTCTCTGTTCGCCGAAGGGCAACTTCCGCACTCAAGAAGGTCAAGCGCCACTACACCTGCCCGGTCTGCCAATACCAGAAGGTAAGGCGAGAGGCTGCAGGAATCTGGGCGTGCCGCAAGTGCGACCACACATTCGCTGGTGGAGTTTGGGAGCCGTTCACGCGTGCTACTGACGCAAACAACCGAATTATTCGCCGCTCCATCGATGGAGCGACTGCGACCGACATGGCACTCATCGCCCAACAGAAGGCTGTTGACTTTGAACGCCAGCGGGCAGCAGAAGAGGATGAAGATGCACCTCTTGCCGAGATCGCCACGGAGGGTGACGACGGTGGCGAATCCGAAGAAGAGTGAGCGCTGTTGCGCTTCCTTGTCTATATCTGACAGCGCTAATGCTACGGCTCTAGCGGCGGCAATGTCGACTGAAGACGCTGAAGTTAATTTGGTTGCCAATTCATTGACTGTAGATGTTCAAGCAGAATCGATTTCTGACCTACGCGCCCGATTGAATTCGACGCTTCGTTCATTACAGGCGGCGTCCGAAGCGCTAATCGAGGCCGACCGTGTTTCGCAAACAACCGATTTACAGTGAACTGATTAGGATTAATGGAGGGTGACAGATGACAACAGAAGACTTGAGAGGCGAATTGCAAACTGTGGTACAGGAACTCCAACTTATTTCACAACAAGTTGCGGCAGTCAAAGGTCAAATCGGAGAATTGGAAGGCACACTGGAAGCCTTGTCAACACAGGAAGAAGACAGACCTGTCTATCGGCAGAGTGGACCAGTTCTTCTCGAAGTTGGCGACCGAGAGGGATTGACTGAGGAAATCAAAGTCAGCATTGAGCGACTATCCGAGCATGTTGTCCGCCTCGAAGAGAGGGAATCGACCCTCCGTAGTGAATACGAGTCAATTGTGCAGAAGTTCGAGGGAGCAGAGTGACCCAAGAGAACCAGCAGACCTCTGACCTTGCTGTCCTCCATGAATGGCTGTGCTCCGCTGCTGAAAGGGGCCCAATCGCCATTGTGTCGCACAAAAACGGTGACATGGACACCATCGGTTCCGCCTGTGCTCTCTCTCACGCGCTAGGTGACTCGGCCCGCGCCTGTGGGTTACATTCCTCCTCCATCGCCAAAAAAATCCTTTCAAAAACTGAAGGTGAGTTCCATTTGATGGACCAGGCCCGTCCCCTCTGGCCCCGCACGCTCGGTAGTATCGTGGTGGTCGATGCTGCTGCCCCAAATCAAGTAGGAATGTCATTTCCAACCGATGTACCCGTCTGTGCGATAGACCATCATTCAGGTGGCGCGGATTGGAGTTCTGCCGACCTTCATTTTCATTGGGAATGCCACTCAACAGCAGAGATGGTTTTCGCATATCTCGATGAATTCATGCCGGATTCCATCGACGATACTGTCCGTCGGCTTCTACTCGCTGGAGTAATAACTGATACAGGTCGGTTCCGCCATGCTAATTCAGGAAGTTTAGCCGCCGCTTCGAAGCTAGTTGGTGATGGCGAACTCGATTACCACTCATTTGTAGAGGAGATGGAATCGAACGAGTTGAACCACTCGCAGAAGGTTGCAATAGCCAAAGCATTGAGTCGAGTTGAGTCTATAGAAGCGGGGCAGTGGTTCCTACTCCACACGCGCGCCGGAACGAACGAAGGTGTAGTCGCCAGAACTTTGATGTCAGCAGGTGCTGATGTAGCACTCGTTGTAAGGCGGGCTAAGGATGAAACTCGATTAGTCGCTCGCGCTAGCCGAAAAGCAGTGTCTGAAGGCTGCAACCTCGGCGAGATGATGCAAGCGCTCGCTCAGAGGCTTGAGGGAGAAGGCGGCGGCCATCCGGGTGCTGCTGGCTGGAGTGGCGAGGCACCCGCTGTCACTGTACGCTCAGGATTCATTGCAGACCTATCTGGATTGAGGAGGAACAAGAAATGACACCCTCAGAAGCGGTTTCAAAATTGGTTTCAAATTCGATAGATATCGAGTCGGCAATCGTTGAGGTCGAACCGCTATCCCTCAGCGAATGTGCTCTTTTCGAGGGTGAAGAAGAACTCTGCACAGAACTTGAATCTGAACTCTCTTCAGCGGAACTCCATTTTCTGCAATTTCGCCGCGCTCAACTCAGAAATGAAACTGACACAGCGGTAGAAGCGCTGACCGCTTGTGTGCTTGCTTCCAGAGAAAAGGGGGACCGGGACCACACTTTGGAAGCACGGGCCAGAATGGAGTGGGGTTTAGTTCGTTTCTCGCTTGGAGAATCTGACCAGGCAGGAGTCGACCTAAAGTGGGCTATGGAACGGTTGAACGCGCTCGAATCTGGCAGCGGAGCACACGGTTTGTCGATGCTCAACATGGCGGCGTGGCATGAATCGGTCGGCGAGCCAATTATGGCGCTGGCCATCCATAGTCAGATTAGCCGTACAGGACCACATTTGGTTGAAACTATCGCACTGAGTAGGTTACGCGCATCCCATATCACCCTGAATCTAGGTGATTTGCAATCTAGTCTGCGGCACAGTTGGGTTGCCTTCCAAGGACTCTGCGAAACTGGAATGTTCAACTTAGCAGAGGAGGCCGCACTCATTTGGTTGGATGTGGCACTGAATGAGGTTTCTGAGGAATCTCCTTCAATGGAAGAACGAGTTGCAACCGCCAAACCTCGAAACCCCGGTGACGGTATTGATGGCCGTTCAAATCCA
>CAUZUN010000036.1:0-6629 GCA_963583115.1 Candidatus Thalassarchaeaceae archaeon | reverse complement strand
CGATGAGATGTAGCATAGCGGCTTGTAGCCGTTCATTCTTAGTTTTGGAAAGCGCCTCACGGATTCTCTTCTCAACCTCAATCCTGTGGTGTTGTAACGCATCAAGGAGGAGGCTGTCTTCCCGCATAGTTACATCACCGACCTCGTGTATAGTTCCGTCAACGAATCGAGTCATATTATCCAAGTGGTCCCACCAATTGTCGAGGAATAATAATTTTATTTGTTGGAACCAAGGGGCAATCAACTCTCCATTTTCTGGTGATTGGGTAACCAATTCCTCTAATTCAGACTGACTAACCCACCGGTATTCGTCGATTTCGTTCGGGTTTGGGTTCACATCGACATCTGCTCGAATGAACAGAATGTGGTCTAATTCGTGTTCGACCCATTTCGAGTCAGCACGAGCTTTGTAGAGCATCCTGCTCACGAACTGGAAGTTCTCGAGTGGGACACCTTCCGGGGCGATCCCGAGTTCTTGCTCAAGTTTACGAATGGCAGCCCGTTTAGCACCTAATCCATCTTGGGCTTCATTTTCTCCAACTACATCTAGAGGGTGGCTACAGCATGAGTTGGCCCACACTGATGGGAAGGTGATTTTTGAAGCGGCCCGTTTTTGGATAAGTAAACGGTCATTTGAGTCGAATAACATAACACTGAATGCACGGTGTAATTTACCAGAACCGAGATGACAATCGACCTTTGAGGCAGAGCCGATTTGTTGGTCTGATTCGTCGACGAGAATACACTGTTCAGCCATCATCGCTGATTGTTCAGCGTCGTATGTGTCGTCCAAGATTGGACTTGCATCGTCGCTCATGTCTTTCTCCGCCCCTGCCGACTCCATTTGAGCCTTTAGTCGAATGGTCGCCCACACCCTTTAGGGTGTGTTTTGTAGAATGCGTGTGCCAATTGGAGATTTTCCCTGTACTGCAGCGATTATTCTTTCTGGATGTTCACCGTCTATCAGCCAGACATTTGGAACCGAATTTGAGATAATTGAAGCGCGCTTTAACTTCAATTCGATTCCACCAGTAACATCCTTTTCTTGGTCGTGATGACCATCTATTGGGTCACCTTGTCGCCATTCTGTAACGAGAGTAGAATCTTGGTTACTTGGAGGTGAGGTCATTAATCCAGGAGCGCCACCCATTGCGAATACGACATGGTCAGCATCGAGTTCAACCGCCACTCTATAGACAATATCGTCGCCGCTTAAGATGCCGAATTCCTGTTCACCATCAACCGGCACTACATCTCCAAATGAAACTACAACTTCATCGAATTCACTGACAAATCGTGACAATTCGCCTTGGAAATTAGGCCCTGTTCCAACCGCAAAATCTCGAGGTTTCTCAATTCGTGTTTCCATACCCTTTGAAGTGAATGACGAAATCACAAGAGAATTCAGGTCATCCATGTCGTTTCTTACCGAGTCCACTGCCTCATCTTGGCTGGAAAGTCCGAAGCCGCCTTTTAGGACAGAGGAAACATAAGTTCTACCTTGTGCTAAACACCAAGTTTTTGCTTTGAGATGGCCGAAACTGCCTGCCCCATGAATGACGATGACTCGATGACCTAAGTCAATTAAAGAAGAAACCGCGTCTACTAATCCATCAATGACATTTGGTTTTGCAGTGCACAATTTGCCTTTCTCGGTGATGAGTCCGCCGCCGAACTTGATGACAACCAACTCGGACATTGAGGTCGCGTGGGCGGCCGACGCTGATGTGGGTTGCGGGAGAACTATCCGCCGGGTTGATGAGTGTTGTAGGGGTGCGCCAACCGTGAGCGAAGGTCCATCTCTCGACGAATTCCGCCGTTGGTTGCAAGAGGAGTTAGTGTTGGCTGACTCCATCAAGAGCAAGAGCCAACGCGATAACAGACGCTGGCAACTAGAATCAGCATTGCAGGAAGCAATTTCATTCCATGCCAGCGTCAATCGACGGCAAGAGGAGGAATTACCCCTCTATGAGGAAGCAAAAGCTGTTCGCCTTCTCGCAACCGAAGGCGAAGTAATAGAATCAAACTCATCAAGCTCAGACGACAACTTCTGCACTAAATGTGATGAACCGATGGACCAAGGGCTAGAATTCTGTTCTGTCTGTGGCCACATCAAGTGAACTCAATGGTTCACGAGTCGCTACTCGAATCGCTCGACGAATTCATTCGCGATTCACGGATCAATTCGCTTCTTGAATCGGTACCTGAATCAGTTCACTCTTCTTCTGCCCACTGGTCGAGCATCAAATTGTATTCGACATTGTCTGCCTCAATCGGTGCACAGTATGTCCCATCCACACTCTCCGTGAGGTAGACCGTAGTACCTGCATGGTAGATGATGTCTCCATTGGCTTGCATCTGTATGGTATCGATTTCGATAATTGTAGGGCGGTTGTGGTGGACATGCCCAGCATTGGAGGCTGAGGTGATTGTCTTGGAAAGGTGGACCCACTTACGGGAACCTGGCAAGATACCCGCTTCAAGGTGAACATCCAACTCTTCGGGCGCACAAGGGTAGTATAGCGACTCGGGAATGTTTTCAGTCGGCAAATCCAACTCAATTTCGACGGTGTGTGCATAGGTCGCTCGAACGCTTCCACCGCGAGTCTCGTATCTTCCCTTCGGGTCACAGTTTACAATAGCCTCGATGTGTCTATCTCGAAGCCAATGTTTTCGTCGGTCCTTGCGAGCGATTGCGGTTGAAAGTTCGCGGATACTGACCCATCCATTGATGTCCATATCCAAGTCAAACTTCTCAGGGAAATGGCGAAGAATACCAGCCATTCTGCGAGCGAGTTGGTCTCGCTCTCTATCATTCATCACAAACTTTCCTTCGGCGTTGCAGGCAGGGCATAGTTGGCCTTCGAAGTGACCGTGCAGGTGACACTCTCTTATCATCGAATGCGGCGACCGACGCTTCGTTCATGAACCTCACGGTCAACAGTTGCCAATTGTAATCCCCGTGTTACATCAATGATTATCACAGCGCGCTATGTGGCGGAGGTATGCGTGCGGTTATCGCCGGGTATTCTCGCTCCCCTTTCCAACCAGCCCACAAGGGTGCCTTAGCGAATACTAGAGTCGAAGATTTTGGCTCTCAAGTGGCACGAAAAACTCTCTCAAACACAGGCATTTCGGTAGAGTCAGTGGAAGACCTCATGCTCGGGTGTGCCTATCCAGAAGGTGAACAGGGCCTCAACCTCGGTAGAATTCTCACCTACATGTCCGGGCTTCCGACTTCCGTACCGGGGATGACCACAAATCGATTGTGCGGCTCTTCAATGCAAGTGATTCACACCGCGGCTGGCGCATTGAAGATGGGTTCTGGTGATTGTTTCCTTTGTGGTGGCGTGGAGTCGATGTCGCGGGTTCAGCGGGGTGGTTTCAATCATTCACCTCACCCTGCGCTTGAACAGGAGTTCCCAGAGGCGTATATTGCGATGGGGTTGACTGCTGAGAATTTAGCAGAAAGTCACTCGATCTCAAGAGATCGTCAAGAGGAGTTTGCGTTGGCCAGCCACCAGAAAGCCGCTGCAGCGCAACAGGCTGGCCTCTTCCAAGATGAACTCGTGAGTATTTCGACACCTGATGGTAATATCGAATCTGATGGCTGTATTCGCGAAGGAACAACGCTTGAAGCGATGGCGCGCCTAAAACCAGCATTCGTCGCTGATGGAACTGTGACCGCCGCGACCTCTTCTCCTCTCACTGATGGAGCAGCATTCCTTCTCGTCTGTGCAGAGGAATTCGCAATTGATGCAGGAATTACTCCGTTGGCGTCCATTGTGAGCACTGCTGTTGCTGGGGTGTCACCCGAAATCATGGGCATCGGACCAGTTCCTGCAACCCAGAAGGCCCTAACTCGGGCTGGAATTACCCTCGATGACCTATCTGTGATTGAATTGAATGAAGCGTTTTCCGCTCAATCTCTTGCTGTACTGTCTGATTTGGGACTCTCTGATGACGACCAGCGTGTGAATATCGATGGCGGTGCACTTGCGATAGGACATCCTCTCGGCGCTAGTGGGGCGCGAATTACCGGGAAGGCGGCTAGTCTGCTCAATCGAGAGGGCGGCCAGTTTGCATTGGCGACTATGTGTATCGGTGGCGGTATGGGAATAGCAACAATTCTCGAGTCTTGGGAACCATAACCGTTACTCTAGAAAGGGCGGTTTTCGGCACAACTCCTATTTGGGTCGGATGTAGTCATCAGCCCGATGGCATTGAGGAAGCGACCTTTCGTAGGCAGCAAGGGCGGCAGGGATGCGAAGGATAATCTTGCTATTGATGACGATGGTGATTGCCCCCGATGTGGTGGTGATGCGGGCTCATCTTCCATGGATGGGTACTTCGCTTGTCTTCGTTGCTCCTATGAGTGGAAAGACCCCTCTTCTTCACAAGGCCCGAGAGAAAAGAATTTTGAGAGCATAGAAAAGGATTCGGCAATGGTTGAACAATTTCGAAGTGAACTTGAAAGCGGCTCGGGAATTTCCGATTTGTTAGGTATCGAACAACACTTGACGAAGAAACAGGAAAAAAGTCTAGGAAGACTGCAAGATAAGTGGATAGATGGCATGCAAGGTCATTACAATGCTGCCGAAGACGAGCGCAAACCACTCATCATCAACTTCGATGAAGAAGACAATATCATGGAGACTGATGTAGGGAAATTGACAATTCTCAACAATGACTTCGATGGAGGTGAAGAGGTTAGAATCGAGTATCCGGGGCTCGGAACTGAATTCTATGCTTACGATTCAGAAGATGATAGAGGATGGCGTCGAGGTCGGAATGGGGACGAAACTGCTAGAAACATCGCCACAATAATCAATCGAGAAAGTGAGTTAGTTCACGCTTACTCTGAAGGAAACGCGGTGATATTTGAGTTGAAGGACTCCTCATTGGATTCTAAGGCATTGGTCCTATTCGTCGATGACCCCGGTGACAAGGATTTGGTTGCTGAAAAGGATGGAGTCACTTTGGACGCCGCAGCGATGAGCATTGAGTCTGACTATCAAGCAGCGGTTGAATTAATGTTGAGTGACGGCATCATCACGCCGAGTGAAGACCAACTTCTTTGGGCAATGAGGCAACATCTTTCAATCAGCGAAGAGAGGCACATGAAAATTATTCTGACGCTGTTTGGAGATGGTGTTCGCAAAGAATGTACAGGGTGTGGAAAACCTGTACCTCTCTATCCTGAACATGATGCCTGGTATTGCGGCGGCTGCGAAATGTGGGTGTGACCAAGACCAATTGGCGAGCAATTGAATGGGCATGGTTAATATGCCGGCGGTGCCGGACGCTGGTTCAAGGTGAAGAACATGGCAGATGACACACTCTACATCGGTGTTGACTTGGGGACATTCCGCTCAGTTGTGGTGTCCAACAAAGGGCACGAGGAACAGGTATTGACCGTCATTGGAACTCCTAAGGATTCAATTGCAAAAAATTTCCTTCGCCGGGATGTTCTGTTCGGTGAGGAAGCGCTCAAGAATAGACTCGCGCTCAACCTCTTTCGCCCACTAGAACATGGAGTCATCAAAGATACTCCAGAAGATAAGAAGTTCATCGCCCATTTCATCAATCACATGATGAATCTTGCAGATCCTGAGGATTATGGAAGAGTTGTTGCTGTTATCGGAGCGCCAGCGGAAGCAAGCCATGTTGATAAAACGGCCATCTTCGATGCCGCAGCTGGCACAGTGAACGCTTGCATGATTATTTCAGAACCATTTGCGGTTGCTTACGCTTTGGATATGCTCGACCACACATTGGTAGTAGATATCGGAGCAGGTACCACTGACATTTGCCGAGTTTACGGAACAATTCCTGGGCCCGAAGACCAACTACACATCAATATGTCCGGTGACCATATAGATTCTGTTTTGATTACTGAAATCCAAAAGAAGTACACGGGCGCACAGATTACCAAAGATATGGCAAGGCGCTGGAAAGAAGCTGAATCATACACTAGCGCATCACCTCCATCAGACCCAATCATCGTCGACTTCTCTATTGAAGGAAAAGCGATGTCCTTGGATATCACAGATTGTATGCAAGCTGCTTGTGAATCAATCGTCGACCCAATTGTGGACAACATCAAGGCGTTGATCGCTGATTCTAATCCAGAGTATCACGATGCGTTCCGCCAAAATATCATTCTGGCTGGCGGCGGTTCTGGCATTCGTGGCTTGGGAGCCACAATTCAGGAAAGGCTCGCTGACCTAGGTGAAATCGAAGTTCACATCGTTGAGGACCCGGTGCAACTCGGTGCGCTTGGCGCTCTACGGCTTGGCCAAGAAGTGCCAGAGGAATACTGGAAGAACCTCACCATTTCGGACCTTTGAGACGAACTTAAGTTGGATTTTCTATCCAGCAATCTTTGAGTTGTTAATCTGTGTGACCTTGAGGTCGCCACTCTTCGCTAGCTTGTTCCCATTCACTTGGTTACTCTTCTTCGCCAAATTTTGCTGCAGTTGTTTCCGATACTAACCTGCCATCACAATTTGGACACAGTTCATCGGCATTGAGTTCGAACGGTTTTACCGCGAGTATGGAAAGACAGGTAGGGCAGGATGCCATAACTTCGTCTTTCAAGAGAGATAAGGAATTGTTTCCTCCAGCGG
>CAUZUN010000035.1:0-6629 GCA_963583115.1 Candidatus Thalassarchaeaceae archaeon | reverse complement strand
ATCATCCATTGTTCGGCTGCCCATGTTTGTTACTTGGACATTGAAAGTGACCTCTTCTCCAACTTGAGGGATGGGTTCTGAGAGTGAGAAAGAGCCCGGGACAAAGGCCGCGTCGGGTGACAAGTCATCGACGCCAGCCCCTCGAATAGCGAGCGCATACGGTTGCTCTGACCTCTGGCCTCCGTGCGCCACATCCGAGACTCGCACATTCCAAACACCCTTCTCCGCCTGGTCGAGAAGAACCACTTCGACATTATTCACATCGTCTGCAGAACCACCGGTCGCGGAGCGGCCGCTGTTGAACACATTGCCAAGATAGGTGGTACCACTCGGTGAAGTGACCTCCAAGTCGAGGTTGTTTTGGAGCTGGGTTGAGGCCCAACTGTTACCACGATAGTCTGACCAACTGAGAACGACTTTGAACTGCTGCCAACCGTGTGAAAGATTGAATGAGTAATCTCTTGAATTCCCTGAGCGAAGGAAATTTCTGTCGTCAACCCAGACACCAGTGTCACCAATTACGGTGAGTGAGCGAGCGAGATTCACTCGTCCCCACCCCTCGTTGTTGTTGGGAATATCTCGAGTACCCATATCTTCGGCACCGAGGATAAGCAACGACTTGACAAGCGCACCCTGAGGTTCTGGCCGTAGGGCTACTTCGGTGAGGTATTCACGAATCAATGCCGAAGCGCCAGCAGCATTTGGTGAAGCCATGGAGGTGCCGGAGTATTGGAGGTACCACTGGCTGGTCCATGAAGCGCCTGATGTTTGAGCCGCATCCTGCGAACGGCAAGAACGAACCCAAGTGCCCGGTGCTGAAACATCGGGTTTGATGCGCCCATCATCTGTCGGTCCGCGGCTGCTGCTGTCAGCCAAGGCGTCGGGTGCCGAGGCGCCTCGGTTGTGATGATTGCCGATTGCAATCTGATTCTTTGCGGTGGCTGGAGGCGTTACAGTACCGACTCCACTTCCATCATTTCCCGCTGAAAAGAGAACTGTCAGCCCCTCGTAAGACCAGTATTGGTCGTAGGTGTTGGTGCGATCGTCAACATCTTCGGAGTCTGTCGTATATTCACCGTAATTTTGTTGTGATCCCCATGAATTGGTGTGGGTTCTCGCACCATTGTTGTAGGCGGCGTTCAGAAGATAATTCATGCTTGGAGAGTAAAATGCTCCATCACTGTCGCGCTGCATCGCTTGGAAATACAACTCCGCTTCGGGTGCTACTCCAGCGTAGCCACCCCGGCTACCATCACCAAGAACTGTGCAGGATACATGTGTTCCGTGACCGCTGTGAACATCTTCTGTGGATGAATCACCACTCACAACTGAGACGACTGCGTTGATTCGATTGTTCATGTCACCATGGTCTTGGTCGAGGCCGGTATCGGCTACTGCCACAATCTCACCACTGCCATTGAGAGTAGTCCCGAAGGCTGTTGCCGCGGTCGCGATAGCCATGTGAGTTCGGGCGTTGTTGTTGTGCAACCCAAAATTAGGTGGCAGCCGAATCCAAGATACTCCGGGCTCAAGAGCCAATGAGGATAGGTCGACCATCGAAAGCCATCCCTCATAACGGCCTGAGCCGATGCGCTCTTCCTCATCGAGAACCGCCATCGACAATTTGCTTGAATTGTGTTCCATTGGCCCGAGTTGAATTGAATCAACGGGCATTCCGCTGGTTACATCTCTCCACCCTTGAACTCGAACGAGAACATCTTCGGAACGAGGGATATCCAGTAATTCATCAGCGACGAATAGCGCTGCGGGAACGAAATGGACTGCTGCAACTCCTTCCACAAACGGAAGCCGTGAGAGTGAAAGCGGTTCACCTTGAACGAGGAATCCAGATGGAGGGATATGTGCTCGGATAGTGACTCCGGGCAAATCTGAAATTAGCACTTGGGAATCCCAAAGTCCCATCTCCCCATCGACGATGACCATGACAATATCATAGCGAGGCTGTGAAAGTTCAGTCGGAATCTCACGGTCGAGGTTCAAACCATCCAAATCGAATACGCCGATTCTCGTCTCTGCCACACTCTGGCGCACTATCTCCTCGCCCTCTGACAATTCCGGGGTGCTGAGACCTCGCACACTGTTCGGGTCGGGCTCTATTCTAACGAATTCAATTTGAGGAAAATCTTCGTCCAAAGCCGGTTCAGCGGCATCTTCGGCGGTTTCAAAACTTGACCACGGCGCTGAGAGCATGAGAAGGAGAATTAGTGCGCAGTAGGCGTTTCGCATGGTTTTCCCTACCAGTGTCGGCCCTACGGGCCGCTATCTAAGTTCGGGTGCGGTGGACCTTGAGGAACTCGTAGAGTTCCTGCAAATTAGTAGACTAGGACTCGATTTTTTCGTCATAACCAGTGGCGGTCAGCCTTGTCGGTGAACATCTCACTAGTCCAATCCCCAACGCGATGATTCCACTCTTCAGTCAAGTCTGAACCGTCGTAATATGAGTATTCGAGTTCGATAGTGATATCGTATTCGGCCCACACCGTCACACCACTGATTATTAACTCCAAATCATCACCTGCAATCGAGGTGTGGGCTGGAATTAAATCCCGATAAAAGCGAGTGGAATTCAGCACTTCACCGTCCAAATCGGTGAAGGTGATTACTACTGTTACCTCTGCAATAGGTTTGGTCCCATAATTGTGTAATTCGACTAGAACGACATGACCCGGCCCGGACTGCATGTAGACTACATCGAGGTCAACAGCATCGCGTGGAACTGCCCAGAAAACGATTGCAAAAGCGCTGAAAATCAAGAACGCCATGATGATTGAAGCGACGACCACATTGAGAGGATTGACCACCTTGCGAACCCGCTCGCTCACCTCCCTTACTTTCTCAAGTGCCTCGTGCGCTAGTTCGACCTCATCCTTGGCGAACTCCCTGCCTCCGACATCGACGAACTCCTCCTCTTCCTCCTCAACTTCCACCTTGTCGCCCTCTAGTTCGGCGGGCTCTAGTTGGGGGTCGTCGGCGGTGCCGACGAGATTGAATGCGCCTTCGTCGTCATCATCACTCATGCGAGAACCTCCTAGTGGGCGAAATTGAATTTGGGATTTTCGTCATTACTCATCATCTCCTTAGATAGCGGTTGCAATCAATGTCAGAACAATTGTCGAAAGTGGTTCTGCGAAGAGATAGTGGGTCGATGAAGAATCAAAGCCGGGCACTGCGTTGAGCAGCGAAAGGTCGCTGGCTAATCCGTTGACGCCAAGCGTCGATGCGGAGGGAATGAAACTCGTTGTCTGCGCGTCGATGAATACCGCTCGCGCATCGAGCGAGAAACCGCCTACATCAACTTGGACTCTCGCCGTGGCCGCTATCTTGCCGCCCCGCACATCGGAGACTGCGACAATCGGATAGGTTCCCGCAATGTAGTGCGACTCAATCGTCGCACTCTTCAAATTCTCACCAATCGCTTCCATTTGACGAATCCAAATACCCGGCATAGCCGGCATGTCGGTTTGACGCAAATAGAGTCGGCCCAAACCGTCACCTGATGATGAGACGGAGATTCCCATCGTATCGGTTGTGACAATAGAGGCGTGAGTAGTCATATCTTCAGCGAGGAGAAGCACATCGGATTTTGAGTTGATAGCCCGGCCTGAAGCGGAGATGAAGAGGTCCATCCCATCTTGGGAAGAGGAGTAATCGAGGGTCGGCATCCCCTGGAAGCCTGTCGGCGAAGTGATATCGAAATCGGTCGACGGCTCAACATCAAGCGTCATCGTACCCGGCACATCTCGAATGAAAACCGTTAGTGGCCACCATTTCCCCGCATCGAAAACTTGCTGTTGCATCATTAGAGATTTGACACTTCTACCGTGCACCTGTTCGTTGTCGGGTGTACTCATTGAGAGGTGAACCCGTTCTCCGAGCGCGGCGTTCAAATCGATTTCACTCGGTATGTCAGTGACCAAAACTTCTGAGCGAGTCGCACCCTCACGGTCTAGCAACATCGCGTGCATAGCATCGAGACGATGTGACATTTCGTAGCGAGATGTCAGCATGATTTCTGGAATCACCTGACCACCGATTCTCTCCAAGTCAGCATCCATGTGGAGAGTCGTGTTTTGGCCCGGAATGAAGCCAAGCAGGGTCATTTGGAAATCTTGGTCGTTGAAGCCCCGTATATCAAAAATAATTTCACTTCTTGCAGGTAACCACCCTTCCAAATCAATTTCAACATGGTATTTTTCTATAATGGACAAGTTTGTGTATTCAACAAAGAGACTCGCCGTTGGAGGCATGTTTGGAAGCCACGACCTGATGTGAAGTGCTGTCCGGTTCTCATACTCGTCCGCGGTCATCGAAAAACCGTGAACCCACTCGGGCTCATCGAGTTCCATGCTGCCCTGTCGGATATCCATCGTGATTGAAAACGGTTCATCGGCGTTGAGAGTCATACCCGCAGCAAAAGAATCGGTGCCGCTTCCGTCACCAGTGAATGAAGTCGCATAGCCACCTAACATTTGGTTGACCGAACTGCCGAGTTCAGAAAACCCTGCTAAGAAGAAGCCGACGCCTGCCAAGCCGTTCTCCGTTGAGAGCTCCGGAATGGAAATCTGGTTCGGGCCGTCGCTGGTCGGAATAGCCACTTCCAACTCACCGGGTAGAGGTGAAATTAACACATCACCGTTGACCCCCAATGTTGGGTCTTCCCACGCTGTATCGTCGCGCAAAACCACAGAGAAATCACTTCCACCAACTCTGCTGAGGCGGGCGGTGGGCATGCCATCGCGACCATCAGCGCCCTCCAATATCGGAGGCGACCACTCGATTTCTGATATTCCTGATAAGCGGGCAGAGAGTGAAGCCTCAGAGGAGTTCACATCCTGCCAGAAGAGGAAATGGTTGCCGTCCATAGTGCGCGGAGCGCTCGCATTTCCAGATTGAATGGTAATGCTGTTGATCGGTTGCTCGCCTTGCCAACTTACCCTTTCCCCGAGGTTCATGCTGAAATTTTGTGGGAATTCTTCGATGAGAACGACTTGACGCTGAGTTCCGTTGAATCCAGCGTAGAGAATCTCTGATATCGGGCGGTCTGATGTCCAAGTTGCATCATCGCCCGAGATGTGAAGGTCGAGTTCTGCAGGTTGGTCTGAGATATACACTGATTGGAATGAGTTAGGTTCTGTTGAGTTCCTATCATGTTCAAGGTAGAGCAGCCGAAGAGGGTCACCTCCGGTCGCTCGGAAAGTAACCTGTTGGTCGCCGCCTGCGCCGTCAACGATGTGGAATGCTTTGAGGCCCGAATGCTCAACGCTGACCGCTATCGGAACGAGCGGCTCCACCTGCCCTTGTCGCCCTTGAACCAATCCTAAATCGACATCTCTTGCCATAAGAATGTGGGAGCCGTTTGTTGTCGGATGAGGGCTGGAACCGAGTTCGATTTTCGCCATTCCCAGAGCCATCGGAACACGGTCTCCGCGGATGGTGTCAAACAACTCGAGATGCAATTCGCCGCCAGTTCCGGTTCCATCTCCATCGCCTCCAACGATGTCGACAATCGCTTCGGGAATACTGTTGACAATATTTCCAATATCGATGAAAACATCGACCAAGTTGAGAATTGTTGCATCCAAAAGCGCCGACAACGGGTCTGACTGTTGATTATTCAATGCACTCACAGCATCATCGCCACCACCGAGTTGGAAGGTGCCATACAGCACCACAGAGGTGGGTAAATCTTCCATTTGAATCCGTAATCTTCTATGGTCATCTGGTGCACCAGAACGCATGAACCACGAACTGTAGTCAACTGAAACCACTGACTGTGTCGAAACAATAACCACTAGAGAATCAGGTGGGTCATTCGGATTCACCGGCATACTCTGGTCGTCAACATTCGGAGTCGAATCCTTACTGAAGTTTTTAATCGCCAAAATTAGGGAGAGCCGCTCGGGCACCTGACCGGGTAATTCAGGTGAACCAGCACTACCTAGCATCCGGAAAATTCTCTGTATATTCTGTTGTGAAAGTGTACCCGCAGGCATTCCCCGCAACCAACCGCGGGAATCTGTGATGTTGCCAAACGGCTCACCCGGGCCCGCACTCAAGTTTGCACGGTTTTCGTGAAAGTGGAGGTGGATGTCCGCCCTTTGGTCTGCGTAGTATTCGACCGTATCGAGTCCACCCTCGCCAGTGACGCCAAATCCAGAAGTCAGAATGTCGTCATTTCTTAGAACTAAATCGATTCCTTGAGGCAGCACGACAGCCCCCTCAACGGGATGGATTCCAACATCGAGGTAGGCGATTTCCTCGATCGGTCTGTCGTTCGCACCTTGTGGGACCCCATAGTGTATGTAACCGAAACCAACTCCTACCGTACACGGATGGTCCTTAGACGGAAGATTGTACTGCGTCGCTGGGTCGTACCAATTAGGACAATTCGGTTGGCCGACATTGTCGATGTGAATCGCATAAGGTGCGGCTACTGCTGAGAGTACAACTCCGCTCTCATCTGCTCCGCCAGTAACAAATCCCGCGATTGCCAACAGGAACGATGTCGACGCCTCAGCGATATCAAACCAGAATCGCTCAAGTCCTACTTCAAGGCTGAAATCTTCGGGCATCATCGTGAAGCGACTGTCGATTACCCAGACATAGCT
>CAUZUN010000034.1:0-6651 GCA_963583115.1 Candidatus Thalassarchaeaceae archaeon | reverse complement strand
CCGCGAAACCACATCGCCAGTGTCGGCTAATCCCTCGACGGGCCAGTCGGAAACGCCGTGGTCGATTGGCACCCAGAGGCCCTTTCCACCGGGCAGAATCTGAGCCAATCGGTCGCTTTTCAATTTCATGATTTCGACTATGTCGCTCATCGATACCCACCCTGCGCCCCTAGGGGGGCGCAAGCCCTCCAAAAACTCGCCTATGATTTTGATGTCTGTTGGAATGATAATTTGAGACGAGTAATTCGCATAGTGGAATTCACCATCAAATTGAGTTTCTTCTGTCGCTTTTTCAAGATGACCAACTTCGCAACGAGGCGATTTCACGCGCCCATCCATCCATGCCTGATGGCGTCTCCATCACCATTGGGACATCGGTAAATCTTGGGTCACTTGCAATCATGCGAAAAGTCTCCTCTCCGATTTCGCCCTCTCCAAGACCTGCGTGTCGGTCCCGTCTGCTCCCCAACGGCTTTTTCGAGTCATTGAGATGGAAGGCGGCGATGGTATCGATTCCGACCTTCTCATCGTATTCACGCCAGGTCGATTCCCAGCCAGATTTGGTGGTGATGTCATAACCTGCCGCGAAGGCGTGACAGGTGTCTATACAAGTGCCAATTCGAGAGCGGTTTTCACCTTTGACGAAACGGCGCATATCGGCGAGGTGTTCGAATCTATAGCCAAGATTTGTCCCTTGACCCGCAGTATTCTCGAGAAGTATTCTTATCGGTTCGTCTCGCTCTCCACAGACCCAAGGACCGGTCAAATCCGAGGTTCTCTCAAAGATGATATCGAGGCTCTCAGCGACCGCTTTCACTCCGGCATCCTCACCTTCACCAAGGTGGCTTCCCGGGTGTAGCACAACACCGTGCACTCCTAGCGATTGGGAGCGTTGTAATTCTTCACAGAGCCCGTGGCGGGATTTTTCCAATTTTTCGTCATCGGTAGCGGAGAGATTGAAAAGATAAGAAGCGTGAACGATGACACGCTCTATGCCATAGTTAGGACATGCTGACCACCAGTCATCGACTTGATTCTCACTCAGTGGTTTCGGAATCCATTGCCTCTGGTTTGCGCTGAAAATTTGCATACAATTGGCACCGATTGAGTGCGCTCGCTCCGGAGCCAACTCAACCCCGCCAGCGGCCGATACATGCGCTCCGAAGAACCGTGTTTCAACCAATTAATCACCTCAATGTCAAGCAGAAGCCAAGAGAATTGCTCCAAAAAATCGGTGCCCTGCCAGTCCCTCACTTTTCTCCAGCGATGTCATCGAATAGAGTTGGGTCACCATGAAGGAAATAGTCGATGATGGTGCCTTCTGAGCGAACCAAATGTTCCGAAACAGTACTTCTTCCAAGGTCTAGTTTTTTCGACAAGTCACCGAGTGTGATTTTTCTCGGAATGTCGTACCACCCTGCATCCCAGGCGGCCTGCACAACTGAAACCTGTCTTTCGGAAAGTAGTGGGTTTCCTTCCAAATCATCCTGAGTGATGGATGTCGCAGCGATTCGATCTGGGCGAAGCATCATGCGAGCTGCTGTCACAACAACTCGGATTGCCATAGGGCTACCTCGAATGATGTAATGTAGCCCATCACCATCCAATCGGGAACCGGGGCGAATGGTCAGTCGACCGACCTTCGCTGCTAGCAATGTTAGAGGGTGCTTCATTGAGATTATTACAATCCATGCGGGTTCAAGGTCGCTGGGCTCCACCAACACCTCTTCGACTTCGTACTCCCCGAGAGTATTGAGGTCATGAGGAGTCTTTCCTTCGACGCAGACACAGCGAATAATCGCCTTGACAACCTTCGGATTTCGCTCAATATAGCCAAGAAAAACCGCATGTTCCAATATATCTAAGACCGCACCAACCGAAACCTGGTAGAGCCGCGGACGCTTCCAAAAAATGGTGACCTCTCGCACTCGCCATCCCCCCGCATCCGGCCAATGAAGGCATTCCTATTCAATTGCGCTCCCGTATAGATGAGTATTCACAGACCGTTTTGGTTTCTTGAAAACGGAAAATTGTTTTTTTTAACGCACCGGCCATAAAAAAAAACAGACTTATTTATCGGCACCCGTATAGGGTGCCGGCACTTCCGAGAGAGCGATGGCACTCTTGTCACTCTCAGGAATTGAACGGCATTACACAACCGGCGAAGTCGTCGTGAAGGCCTTGGATGGAATCGACCTCGAAATTTCGGAGGGCGAAGTTGTCATGCTTTTGGGGCCATCTGGTTCTGGAAAAACAACACTCTTGAACATCGTTTCAGCGTTGGACAGCCCAACTTCGGGCGAGTACAAATTCGATGGGGAACTTGTGCCGAGTGCTCCAAAAATGGAGAGTCGGTGGAAACTCTCAATCCCGACACCTCATCCAGCTTTGCGACTTCTTACATGGCCGCCAGAGGCGTTTTTCAATTATTTGATTTCATGGCCAATCTTCTTGATTCCACATTACTTCTTACACACCCGGCCACACTCAAAAAAGTTGGAAGCGATGACAAAATTCCGCCGAGAAAATGTCGGATATATCTTCCAATTCTTCAACCTGCTCGGTGACCTCACTGTCCTCGAAAATGTGATGCTGGCCCAAGAAATTCATGGCGGGCGAAACAAACAAAGAGCCATCAAAGTGCTAGATAGCGTTGGTCTGGCGGGGCTTGAGAACCGCTTCCCGTCAGAATTGTCCGGCGGCCAACAGCAACGAGTTGCAATCGCTAGAAGCCTCGCGAAACAACCTCGCCTTCTGCTCGGTGACGAACCGACTGGAAACCTCGACTCAGATACAACGGAGCAAGTTCTGAAAGTTCTCGTCAGATTATGTCGGAAAGAGAAAGTTACGGCTATCATCGTGACTCACGATGCTGCCCTCACCAAGTATGCCACCCGAGTAATCAACATCGATTCAGGAAAACTGGTCAGCGACGAAGCCGGTGGCCGCGCCGTACTTCACAACACTCTCGACACAGCGGAAGTTGTCGCAGGCGCGGCAGCAGAAGTCGTTGGAAAAGCAGCGAAAGTAGTGGGCGGGGTCCTAGCAAACGCAGTAGGGAATATCCTCGAAGCACCAGAATCAGGTGAAGAGGAAACTAGGGACGATGGCTCGGAGTGAGGCGAATAGGGATTAAGAGCGGATTGGAAGACGGTGAAATTCGCGGAAATGGAAAAAGAAACAAATCGGAGGAATGAGGGATGCGTCTTCTAGTCAAGCGGATGATTCGAAATCAGGTCCGCAACGGATTCCTCTCGTCGGTTTTCCTCGTCTTGGTTGTAATCGCCGCTTCGACCAGCCTGATGATGTACGAACACACCCGCAACAGCGCCCGAATCTACGACGACTTTTACGCCGAAACAAACCTCCAAGACCTCTCTGTGACGCCTCAAATTGGCCATACCTTTTCCACTGACAATCTGACCCGTGCCTGTGCCGCCTCGCAGGAAGAATTTGCTGGAACCGATTTGGCCATCAACAGTTGTGAAACTCGCTACATACATTCCGATTCATTTGTAAAAACCGTTGATGGAAATGAATCGTTGATTCCATTGGTTGCACACGGCTTTGTCGATTCTCCAAAAATCAGCACAACATGGGTCGAGGAGGATTGGGGACGAATGCCGATAGCCACCGGTGAAGTCGCTATAGACCGGCATATGAACGATGAATTGGGAATTGAAATCGGGGACGAAATTACCGTTGTTTTGAATGGAAGCAAAGTCAATCTAACCGTAACTGGATATGCCAATCATCCTGCGCATCTGTGGTATGTTCCGAGCAAGGATAACTTCCTACCCGGAGAAGGTGTTTTCGCTGTCATTTACATGCCGATTGATGACCTCACCAACGCGCTTAATCACTCAATCGGTCAACGAAATACGATGCTCATCGATGTCGTTGGAACACCCGACTACGACCTTCAGGATACACTAGAAGATGAGGGTGTTCGGCTCGATGCTCTGCGGGAATCGCTTGAAAATTCGCTCCTCACAGAAGGAGTCGAAGATGCTCAACTCGAGGATAGAAGCGGTTTGATGAGCGTAGAACTTCTACGCCAAGATTTGGAAGGAAATCGAAAGTCAACTCCGCTCTTCCTCGCACTTCTGACTGGAATTTCAGCCTTGGTTATCAGCATTAGTTTGGAACGGCTGGTTCGAAGACAGAGCAAGGAAATTGCAGTACTGCGAACAGTTGGAGTCGGCTCAGGCCCTCTTCTGCTCTCATATCTCGCAGTCCCGATGTTCCACGGAATAGTTGGTGGTGCTGTGGCGATTCCACTCGGCAGATTCCTCTCTACCGCAATGACCACTTGGTACTTTGAGGATATGATTGGAATCCCCATCGTCGAGTTACACCATTACAGCGATATTGCGATGAAAGTCATTGGCGCAGTGTTAGCGATTCTACTTCTCTTCGGACTTTGGCCGGCGTGGCGAGCGACAAAACTCTCTCCATTAGAAGTCATGAGAATCCAAGCGGGCGCTCGGCCAAACAAATTCATCTCTTGGCTGACAAGCGCACTTCCACCTAGTGCCGGCCTCGGCATCAGAGGCACTTTCCGTCACCCCATGCGGCTAACAATGACGGTGGTCGGCCTCGGCCTTTCGATGATAATAGTCGGTGGCATGTCGATGATTACCATCGGTATGCACGACTGGGTTTCCGATACCCAACAAGCGGATACTTGGGATGTCAGCGTTGCCCTCAACCCAATTTTCAATGAGCATGTCGTCGAATGGGTAGACGACAATCAAGACAACTACGAAACTGAATGGGCGGTCGTATTCCCATTCACTGCAACCGACGACCGCCGAGCCATCATGGTACACGGTGTGGAGGAGTTCAGCGATGATGGAACGGCTACAATGCATAAGTCCAGACTTCTCGATGGGAGGCTACCAGTAGTCGACCAGCCCATTCCCGAGGTGGTTGCGGAGCAGGGTGTGGCAGAATTCCTAGGGTGGCAGATTGGAGACCAAATTTCGTTACACATTGGGGTCATGGATTTCCCCTTCAAAGTGGTCGGCATAGTCGATGAGGGTGACCGTTCGGTTTGGGTTCACCGGGCTGATTTGGTGCGAGACATCGGCTCGATTGGTGAGAATGTCCACAACATGCTCTACCTGCGAAACATAGGTGGGGCGGATGCGGCAAACGACACATCACTTCAGGAACTTTCAGGCACAACAATGCTTGTCCACGCTGACATTGTTGAAGCGTTCGATGAAGCTTGGGAAAAGAACTCAGCCGGCTTCAAAATCTTCATCGCAGTTGGAGCAGCAATCGCATTCGCAGTACTTCTCAACACACTGGCAATCAATCTCACTGAACACGACAACGAGTTTGCCACCCTCAGAATACTTGGTGCTTCAACAGGTAGAATCGCCACCATCCTCTGTTTTGAGAACATAGTCATAGGGATTCTTGGCGGTTTAGCAGGCGCCTACGCCTCCATTAAAACGGCCATGTGGTTAGGAAGCGAATTCACAACTTGGTCATGGTACTTCTCATTCCCAATACGGTGGGACATCGCCTTCTTGGTTGTCGCCTTGATTCTACTCTGTAGCCTTGCGGTGACCCCAGTCGGAGCGCGTCGAGTCCGGCGAATGGATTTGGTGAAGAAAGCGCAGGAATTCTCCTACTGAGTTACAAATCTAGACTGGCCATGTCGATGGTCTAGTCACTCTCGCAATTTGCAAATAGAGCATTTCTTGGCATGCAATGGGTTCCATCGATTGCACATTTTTTCCTTCCCACTACTCGGAAAGGGTCAGCCGGAGTATTGACGGGCTGTCCGGTCTAGGGGGCTGTCATGATTTGGTGGCAACTCGCAGTAAGATGGCTGGTTTCGGGTGGACTTGTGGTCGGCGCGAGTGAAATTGCGAAGCGCAGTGAGATGTTGGGTGCGCTGATAGTCTCAATTCCGCTGGTCTCGGTTTTGGCGTTGATTTGGCTCTACAACGACACCTCTGATGTCGAGCAGGTAGCCGATTTTTCGACTGGAATTCTCTATCTGGTAATACCCTCACTCACCCTCTTCATCGCGCTCCCGGCCCTCCTACGCCGTGGGATGGAATTCTGGCCTGCACTCGGGGTTGCCTGCGCATTCACGATTGGGGCGTACTTCATCGGTTTGCAAATAGCGAGTCGCTATGCTGACATAGCTTAACAGCGAACAGGTGCAAGGTGACATCGCTTAACAGCGAACAGATTCAAGCGATTTCGGATTCTTCGAATTCACTGCTGAAGAAGGCTAGTGAACCTTGGAAGAGTTTTTCTGAGCGGCGGCGCTTGTTGGTGCGGATGTGCATTATCGCTGCAACAAAAATGATTGCAATCATGATTGGGATGAACAATTCTGCATTCAGCGCGTGCATGATTTCGATGATGCCTTCGGCCGTGTAGGCCCAAGTTACTGAGGCTGCGGCACCGCCGATGAAACAGGCGGCTAATACGCGTAAGAAGGGGATACGAGCGACCAACCCCATCATCGCGCCGACGAGCACTCCTGATGCCATGAAGGGAATCCAAACGAAGACGATTAGGCCCACAAAGCCCCAGCGGTCGATCCGCTTTCTGTTTTCAAGGGCGACATATTCGACCGATGAAAGAATGTCGCCCATGAATTTGTTTTGCAGAATGGTTCCA
>CAUZUN010000033.1:0-6694 GCA_963583115.1 Candidatus Thalassarchaeaceae archaeon | reverse complement strand
GACGCTAAGGACTGTGCCGGTCATTCGCTCCAGTGAACTCTCGTGCTCCATCCTAGTATCTGGTAGCAGAGAGAGTGGTCGCTGAATGAGGAGTTCGCCGTCCTCAAATTGAATGTCTAAAACTCCCGGCGCTGAAAGTAGAAGACGGCGGATGGCTGGACGGTCAGAGGCGTGACGCTCACGCAAGCTATCCAATGTGACACCACGAAGTTTGAACCAAGTGACATCTGGCTCATGGCCCATACTCGAGAGCACTCTGTTGGCCCTCGACAATTCAGTTACCCCCAAGTCCACAGAAACTCGAACTATGCCATCTGCGGGGTTGATGTTGCAATGAACAACGCCTGGAACCCGCCGCGTAGCGTTGGTCGCTTTCATCGCGCAGTCGGGGCAATCCATCCCTTTGAGGGGCCATTCGAAGTCGTGGACACCATCTGTGGCGAGTGCAAGAGGAAGTTCCTCTACCTGTTTAGGTGGTTCTCGACCGACCATCTTACGGATCTCAGTCTCCACTGGTGAGAGTTCGCTCGACGCCTCTTTACCCCCACCTTTTGCGGGGTCTTCCGAAGCTTCCTGCTCAACTGGTGGTGTAGCCGATTCTACAGTCGGTTTGGGGACTGGTTCATCGAGATAGATGAATCCTTCCGGCTCCTCCTGCCTACGCCCCATAGGGCGTACCTGTCACAACTCCGGTTTGAACATGACTGTCATTTGATGAAGGCAATTTAGCAATAATCTGCTCTATTTGAGAATGAGTTCCCAATTGGATAATCAATTTTCCAATAGGAAGTTGTGGATAAATTTAGTTTGATGTAGGGGGCAGGACTTCAAGCGGTCTCGAACACATTCGATTACATTCCCGTGTTCGAAACTATCGCGTGAGCAGAGGAATCGATTCTCAAAGTTCAGCTCACGCTAAGTTCGAATCCTGCCTAGATTTAGTTTGATGCAGGGGGCAGGATTCGAACCTGCGAAGCGCTAAGCAGTGGATCTTGAGCCCACCCCCTTTGACCACTCGGGTACCCCTGCGTCAAACCGTTGGAGGAACCCAATCGCCTTCAAATCAACGGTTGAAAGCGACTCGATAATAGTGACAATCGTATGCGCTTTTCTTGTTACTCTTCCTCATCTTTTGAGGTGCCTTCAGTGAGAATTTCTGGCGGTGGACCGGCTCCTTCAGGCCACTCATCGGGGGCCCAAGGTGGAGGTGGAGGTTCGACATCATCTGATTCGGTTTCATCGACGCCGCCCTCATCGTCATCATTGAGGTCATCGTCATCGTCGTCATCATCGAGGTCATCGTCATCGTCGAACCAATCCTCTTCCTCACGCCGCCACAGAAGAATCCCCATAGTCAACATGGCGAGTACGAGCAAAAACAGGCCGAGCGCACTAGCGGAAGTTAGGGAAGCGAGGAACGCCTCTGAAGTCGAGTGAGCGCGAACCCTGTCAACCGGTACACTGGTTAGGTTTTCTACATCGTCGTTGAGTGCCAAATAGAGTTGCAAGTCGCCGGTTTGCCACGCCTCCAAATCGAAAGCGAAGAGTTGATGCTGTTGAGGTGGGAGTGTGAAATTTGTCTCATTGAGAATAATCCAACGCCCGGCATCACCACTTTTCTGCCAAGTCCAAAGTCCAACCTTCACCTCGCCCCGCTCGTTGCCGTGATTGGTAACTCTCCCCTCGATGAGAAGTAAGTCATCGACTACAGGCGCATCTGGCTCAACCGACAAGTCACTCAAGACGGGATGGAAATAGATGATTCTCAAAAGCGGCATTCTCGGCTCCGATTCGCTTCCATAACCAATCAGAGAATGGCCTGCCAAGTCACCCCCTTCAACCCAAACTACCAACTCATCACCAGGTCGCAGTACAGCGAAATCGATTTCGAAATCGATCCGACTTGAATACATCCAATCGTCTCCGGAATGAGTCGCTAAAGCAAGGTCGGAAGTGCCGTGCATATCCAATAATTCGACCCCATGTCGGCGGAAAGACCAGTGCATGGTCAGTGGCTCTTCGCTCATTCCACCAACCTCCTTGACTCGTATGGTGACCAATTGGCGGGTCATCTGGTCGCTTTGGACAGTGGCCAATGTGGATACCGGGAATTCAATGACTGGTGCTTCATCATCCAAGACCACAACAACATCGAGGCGGGCAATTTGGTGTGATGGGCCATCCCCCAACACCTCAACTCTGAGATTAGCCTCTTCGCCAGCCCACCTGCTGACCGCCATCTCGACCATCGCTGTGATATTTTTCCCACCATTTAGCGGCAGTGCCCAAATTACGGGACGGTTCTCATCATCATCGAGCGTGACCGTCGCTTGCCAGTCACCGTCAAGAGTCACTTCAGCGCCATTCGCAACATGCCTCAGCGCCGCTTCAAATTCAAATCGGTCACCGGGTTGCAAGTAGAGCGTATCATCAACCGCTCCACTGCCAGGCGGCGTCAAGTCCTCAGCCGCTACCATCACGACCTCAAGTCGGGCGTCAAGAGTCCACTCATGAGGAGTCAGCCCTTCGCTTGCCAACTCAAGTTTCTGACCATGCTCAACCACCTTGATTGCAGGCGATTGAATACTTGTGTTCCACTCGACCGGAGCATCAACACCGATTCGGAAAGAGAGGTCGACTAGATAGGCTGAATCACCCAAGTCGGTTATCCGGAGCCCAGTTGGGAAGACCGGAGAATTGGGGTTAGTCCACATCGTTTCGGAGAGTGGGTCGAGCCAGATGTCTGATGATGGAAAATCTCCAGAAATACTGACTGAAATGTTATCCAGTGAGCCGATTCCGTTGCCGTCAATCAGCGTGAAAGAAAAGGTGTGTTCGACCCCTAAAAGAAGGTTGTCGCCGACCCGGTCAAGTTGCACGAGAGGCAGTGAAAGGGATGTCGGCAAGTCCTGCTGAGTCGTGAGAGTCGCCATGTCCGAATCCACCCCGAAACCACCTCCGCCGACCACCTGGTGGCCTGCCAAATCCGTCCCAGTAATGAACAAGGAAACCAGATTTCCTTCACCGTTACCGTAAAGGTCAATCGCTCGGAAATCGACACGCACAGTGCCGGTTGCCTTCATCGGGGTCACTTCTCTAGTCGTGATATATTCATTAGGGTCAGCAATTCCATCACCATTCAAATCATCAATTCCTTGGCGCCAATAATTGAGGAAAAGAGAGCCGCCGAGTGCTTCTGCATCACTCACTTCGACCGAAATCGGGAGCAGTCTATCCTGAGGCCAGATGTTGTTGTCAGCCGGCCGCGGGCCGCTTGGGGTGTAAGCCATCAGTGGGCCAAGAAGTGGTGGATTCGCATCGACCACAAGCGTGACTGGAGTCCTATCCTTCGTGACATCCCTCGCCCCTGCGAGTGAGACTCCCAGCGGCCCGGCTCGCAAAATCCATGCCGTCAAATTGACCTCACCGCTAACATCTGGCAGGGTTACTGTGGCGTTCCAAACGCCATCAACGCCACTTGTCGCTTGAGTTTGAATTGGCTCCCCATCACCCTCTAGGAGCATTGCAACTTGGAAGTCTTGGTTGGAGGGTCGTAGACCGGGGGAATCCTCGAATCGAAGAGTGCCGCTGACTTCTACCTGTGAGCCAGCCGCCACCTCGAATGGGTATGATGGAGTACCGCGGGTGGAAAGTAGACGACCGTCTTGACTGCGAACTTCCCAAGAATCGATTTCCATGTCGTTCTCGACCGCCTTTGATCCCGCACCGATTCGGACCACATCTTCTGTTAGATTGGCACCGAGTGCATCCGCGCAGAGAGTTTTCACATCCAACCAATCTACATCATCCAATGACCATTCCGACCGAAGGACCCAAGTGACATCTATCCCCTCACTTGAGACCACTACACTACTCGCTGAGGTGTCTAAGAATATCCCTCCAACACCTTGTAGATTCGAGAAAGTAGGGTTTGTGGAGAGGTTGCTGAGTCTGAATGGAATCTCGCTGCTATCCGGCTGAACAAGGGTGAGATAGGCATCTGCGATTTCTGCCACATCGAATAGATGGTCATGTCTAGTTGTGATGACCGTCGGTCTGTCCGGAACGAACATCGTCGGAACTGAAACCACTTCGCTTGTCATCAGCGGAGCGTGGTCGACCCCTCCCCAAAGACCGACTCCACCCTGCCATGCACCGAATTCCACGCCGATATCATGGCTGCCATTTTGAGCAGGAGTGGAATCCATCACATCGGAGATGAGTGATCCAAGTCCAGTCAAATTCTCTCTGTAAAGATACTCGACTGCGAGCACCTCGACGGTCGCCGTGAGATAGTATGGAATCCCCCCCACCATATTGACATCAATCGAATAGCTCGTCCACGGCCGTTCGGTCTGATTGACGGAAACATTCCATGAGGTCTGATTCAATGTTGACAACATCGTCGAATCGATGTGAAGCCAGCCTTCCGGATTCCCACTGTCGAATGTTGCCAGCGAGACTCCGTTACTGTGGAGAGAGAGGGTCGTATTGCTCGGGGGTGCGGGCGCCGTGTTGTTCGAGGATAGACCAACGCGGAACATCGCACCGAGCGGAATCGCCCCGCTTGGCAACAAAATTTGCAACAGATGGTCAACCCCTCTATCTTCGTTAGGCTCAATCACCAATTCCGAATGTCGTAGAGATGTCCCGTTGGAAAGCCAGCCGGGTCCGGCATGACGGGATGGGTCGTCCCAAGAGGGGTAACAAGGGTAGCCGCCCCAACAGGTCTGGGTCTGCCAACCCAACGGGCCCCAAGGTGTGAGCCCGGGCCACTGCCATTCTACGATACCGTCACCTCCGATGTCGATTGACGCACCAACTGCGGGCGAGCCGCGTAAACCCTCCACCTCAAGTTCCTGAATCCAGCCTCCCGGTTGAAGGGCCACCTCAACTTGATACCAAGCAAATGGTGTCGTCGTCTGCACTGTTCTATTGCCAATTGCGCCAGAGTGAATCAATGCACCTGCCTCATCGCGGAAGGAGAGCAGGGCGCCCGCCCCAATACCCGATATGTGTAGGGCGGAAATCGGATGGGTAGGAATCAGTGGTACTGACGAGATGGTGTAGGTCGAGAGTGTTGGGTTGGTGATGTTGCTCGTCGATTCGTTTACTGTCAAAGCGGGATCGACTGTCCACCCGCCCGAATCGAGGTTCCGCGGGTTCAGAATTCGGGTCGCACCAAGATAGAGTGCATTTACGGTAGGCGTCAGTTGAGGAATTGTGGTCCCCATCTCAAGACGAATTTGGATTGGTTGGGTCGCATTCACCACACCATCACCCTCCAATCCCAGAAGAGTTAGAGGGAGGCTCATGTTAGTCCAGCGATTTGTCGGGCTACCATCATTCATCTCTCCGAGAATAGTCGCCTTCACCCAAGTTCCGTTGGGAATATCAGCGTCGATTTCAACCGCATCAAGGCCTAGCAGGTCGTCTGGATAAATCGGGTCGCTGGTCCAAGTGCCGTGCTCCTCGAACCAATCGACATAGAGCCCGACATCGTCGAGATACCAGCCGTCGTGTTCAAACAGTGGGTCAGAGAAGAATGAGAATCGCAGTTGAATCGCCTGGCCACCGAACTGGCTAACATCGGCCTCTTTGAGTTGCCAAGATTTGTCGTTGTTACCACCCCTCGCTCCCGTACAGGTAGGTTTGGCATTTGAGCCATCGAAGGCCCACAGATTGAATATATCACTCTGTGAGTTGTTGATTTGGTAGGTATCGTAGAAATCTGGGACATTCGCTCCGTATGGAGTCCAAGTTCTGCCCTCATCTTCAGAAATTGAGAGGATTCCTCCGTCCCAGCCGCTTTCAGCGCAGATGAACGATTTGAAAGAAATCCTAGCATGACTCCCAATAGGGATGTCCAGAGATGGTGAAACCAAGTGTGTCCAGGTGTAAGGGTCATACTCTCTACTGAATGCAATGCCAGCGTAATTACTCCCGCTTGAAGGTGCATCGGGGCCATAACTCCACGATGAGTTGTGGCCGCGGAATTCCCAACCGTTACCTCGCTGCGTGTCCACTGTCCAGCCCGTGGGAAGCAGGGGGGAATTTTCGAAGGAGTCGAGGATGTAGGTGGGCCCATCCACACCGTAGTCGGTCAAGTGCTGCCACTCATCAATTCCGGTTCCGATTGCCGAATGCGTTACTCCGCCGTCATTTGGGTCTGTGAAATTCAGGGCAAGGTGAACAGTTTCGTTTCCAGGAAGCCCAGAAATAACCTCCACATCGTCGATGAAAACTCCCTCTGGTGGGTTGATGAGAGAACCGCCGTAACCCGAACCGGGGAACCCATCCGTCTCGACATAGACTCGCAGGTCGACTACTGAACTGCCAGCGAGTGAGGCGGGCAGAGGATGCATCAAACGCTTCCAACCGCGTGAGTCATCGACATACACCTGACCTCCGATGAGAACTCCATTGCCCGGCATTACTCCAGAAAATTGTGTCCAGGCGGTTGAATTGGGAGTCCGCCACTCCCAGTGGAAGTTGTCGTAGATGTCCCCTTCCATGTCGAAGTCGGTTGCATAGTTCACCATGATTGGGCCACTTGCGTTAGACAAATCCACCTGCATCTCGAGGAATGAGTCGGCGCCTCCAGCATATTCGTCAGTCAAATTGCCGTGGAACCAAGTTCCGCGGTCTGCACCAACATTTGTCAGATTCACTTTGTCCAAGAACCAGCCGGGAC
>CAUZUN010000032.1:0-6871 GCA_963583115.1 Candidatus Thalassarchaeaceae archaeon | reverse complement strand
CACCACAGTGGCGGCCGCATTTCCAGCCCCATCTACGACAGTGAGTTCGACGGTGTGGTTTCCAGGCTCATCGAGTGAGTGGGTGAATGAACTGCCCACTTGGGTGAACGAGCCAGCCAACAGTCCTTCTACCCGCCATTCCTCTCTCTGAATAACCCAATTGTCTGTCGAAGTTGAAGTCAAGGTGAAATTTACGCCGACATCGCGCTGCCAAACGCCTGAGCCGAGAATTGAGGGAATCGGATTTGACTGGTCTGATACCGTAACCGGAACTGAACCGATGTTTGAACGGCCATCGGGGCCGTGAATTGTTGCGGTTACATTCCTTGTACCCGGCGACGCCCAACTTGTGGAAGCGGATGACCCGGTAGCGTCGACAACAGAATCGCCGTCAAAATCCCATTCGGTTTGAGTCAAATCTGCCTGCTGAGAGAGGTTTGGAGTTGCATTCACATCAAAACTGACCGTTTCGCCAACATCGACCGAATCGAGGGCATCAGCGGATGAAATCGTTGAATCAAGAACTGGAATAATCGTCACACTGACTGTGATTCGTAACTCTGTCGAGCCGTCGCCGCCACCCGTCGGACCTGCCTCATTGTCGAGGAAGAGATAGAGCGGTTCTCCAGCCAAATCGCTGGTTACAGTCCATGGGTTTGAGGTCGGGCTGCTAATCGCAAGCATCTGAGTTCCAGGAATCCAGAAAGCATCGTCACCACCCATTAGGTAGGTGTTCATCTGGCTCTCGGTGAGCAGGAAAAGGTCGCCACTTCCGGCTAACGGAATCGCAGTAATCGATACTTGAGTTCCCTCGTCCAAAGTTAATGTCGTTGGGTCGAGCAATGGCATGTGGCTTCCCGGGGTGAGCACATGCAAGGAATCTGTCAGCGACCAGTAGGACATGACTGGGAATGTGATGCTCATGTTGATATCCGCGTCAGCGCCACCTTGTGCACCATTTCCACCATCACCCGCGTGCGCCAAATTGTCGAGGATAAGATACCAAGTGGTTTCTCCTCTGTCGGTTGGAACCTGCCAATGCCATTCGTTGGGGCCGAACATCGACTCGAGTGAGGCGTCACTCTCCCAGAAGTTGGAAGTGCGATACGCCTGATTGTTGAGGTAGGCGTCGATTGAGTTAGCGGCGAAGGTCAGCACATCGATGTTCGTTCCACTGATGTCGATGTCGATAGAGACGATTGAACCGGGTGTCAGCGAGCCGAGTGAAATCTGTAGGCAGGACTGATTACCAAGCACTAGAGATGGCGTCAATGAGCCAGCGTCGGTCGCCTGACAAGGAGGGTCCTTCGCGCCTGCTGCAGAACTCTCTTCCTCGACTGTTAGGTCGCTGTTGAGAAGAAACGGAGCGCTTGCTGAAAGAAGTAGAACAATGGCGATGAGAATGCCACGTAGCGGTTGCATCGCTTTGTGTGGTCGCGCTTCTCCTCTTCAATTGTGCACCCTATGGGTGCAGGCCGAATTTACCCCTCCGACCCAAAATTTTGAGATGATGGAAGCAAATTCACAAAACTTTCTGCGCCCACCCTTCTGAGCGGCGATAACGGGTTACCACACCTTCACCATCAAGGCTGAAGATATCCCCCTCAACGCTGGTGACGGAACGAGGATGAATCGCCGCTGCCTCCGCTTGGAGAGGCGAAGTGTCATCAATTCTCGAACTATAATGGGTTAAAACCAGCAGACCAGAACCGCTCGCCTGAGCGTGTTCGGCAGCATCTCGCGCGGTGCTGTGATTGTATTTCGTCGCCTTATTCTGGAGTTCACCAAGAAATGTAGCCTCATGCAAAAGTACGCCGGGCGCAACATCGAGTTTCGAAAACGAGGACTGGCCGCCAACTGTGTCACCAGAGACGAGAATTGACTGTGATGGACGGACTGGACCGCGGAAATCCACTGCCAGAAGTCGCTTTGAACCAACCAAAATATCCTCGCCGCCCGCCAACTTGCTAATCTGGTCCGTCGAGAGTGAATACAAATCCGCCTTCCTCCGGTCAAACTTCCCGAGCCGACCCGTGCAGGTCACCTGCCAGCCGCAGGATGGAATCTGATGTTCCGTGGGAACCATCGTCAGCGTCACGCCTTCAAGGGGTTGAATCGGAGATTCAAACGGCGCATCGTCGTCCATCGGTATGAGCACCCAGTCGATTTCGTAGCCGAAATCGTCGTCTTTGGAGCCCAACGCCTGCCACTGTTGGAAGAGAATCGCCAAATCTGTGGATTCGACTCCACTTCCAGCCGGCGGCGTCTCTCCAGGATTTTCGAGCGACCATTTGAGAGCCGCCGCACTCGTTGGACCGATGATGGTCATCGGTTCGCGCCGACCATCAAGAGCGAGGGTTCGCAGTAGTGGCAGGAGGCCCCAGCAGTGGTCGAGGTGGCCATGGGTGAGGAGAATAGTGCGTAGCCGTGCCATGCGAGTTCGCATCGAGTGGCTGGATTGCTTGAGAGCGTGGTTGTGGTCGAGCAACCTCTGTTGCATGCCTTCCCCACAATCAACCAGCAGCGAGCCGCCCGGAGTCATCACAAAAGAGCCCGAAACCGACCTTCCATGAGCGAAACGGGCTGACGAAGTTCCTAGCACATGCAACTCAAGCATCCTGTTCCCCGTGTGGGCGAGGTGCCCATCCCTCATCAAGACCGCCCGCTGAGGCGGGCGCTAGAAATTGACCTTGAAAGACACCCATCCAACCCAATTTATGTTGAAGTGTTACAAGACTGGAGCGGCGGGAATCGGCGTTTTAGGGAACCAGCGGAGCAGAACGATGTTCTCGATGGCTCTGACCCAATGCCAAGGCACTGCGACATGGACTCCACCCTCAACCAACTCTTCATCACAGTCCACGATGAAGAGATGACTGGCCGTCCAATGGTCGACTTCGACGATGGCATCGTGGACTAATCCAAGTTGCCTACCGTCGGGAAGAAACACCGGCAGACCCTGAAGAGATGTGATGAGTGCCTCTGCCATTGAGTCGCAGGGGTTGCTCAACAGCCATCAAACTTCGGCCTCATGATATGCGAAAGGACTCGTCTAGCCATCTTACGAATTACACGGAACCCAACAATTGGCGAGATTGCGACGAGGTGTCGTAATCGATTATTTGCCGCGGCCCTTGTGTGCTGCGAGGCTTGGGCGTAACTTCTCAGCACCCTTACCCTTCTTGCGAAGTCCACGGCCTCGCTTTCCAGCACTGGTTTTACCACGGTGCGCTCGGCCTCTTTGTCGGCTGTTGCCAACCCAGTTCAACTGCTTGTCAGCCTGAATTGATGGGTGTTCCGGGTCAAGGAGAATGATTTCGAAGAATTTGTTCTTGCCATCTTCGCCGACCCAGTAACTGTTGAGAACTTCGAGATTTGGATACTTCTTGCCAACTCTCTCCTCTGCGAGACGCTGGGTCGACTTTGCCATCGTGATTTTGCGCATTCCCATCTTCGACGGCTTACGCTTCTTGTTGATCTTGGACTTTCGCAGGCCACCACGGCGTATTCGGGTGCGTACAACTACGACTCCCTGCTTCGCTTTGTAGCCCATTCTGCGGGCTGCATCAAGACGAGTTGGCTTCTCAACACGCTGGAAAACCGGCTGCCTGCGCCACTCTGCCATGCGGTCACGCCGATATTCTGACGGAAGGTTCTTTTTCGGCTGCTTCCAAGTGTCGCCAAGGTGGGAATAGATGCTCTTCGACATACTCAAGACCTCCTAAGGCAAGCCGCCGACCGACTTCCCCTTTATCACAGAATCGGCTTGTTCTCCGTAGGAGAAGGAAAGGGTGGTTGGCTCGACCGAGGCCCCGGAGAGCCTCGGTCGAACTGTTAGCTATCTGTGAAGGTGCTCAGTTGAGGCCGCCGACTAGTGGTGGCATCAAGCGAACTGTGCCGACATCTCCCCACTCTGCCTGCTCCAACTCGGCCGGCTTTACAAGCCGATTCCCAGCGAATATCCAAGCATTCGGGTTTTGGTTGACTACATCCATTGTCTCGGCTTTGGTAAGCTCAAGCTCTGCATGGCCAGACGCGTCTGCAATCTCGACTGTCGTTCGAATTTCATTATCCATCTCTTCTTTTTCCCCCCTACCCACGTAGGCAAAAGGGTGAATCGGCTTAGCCTATTTGAATGAAGCATTCGAAGTATATGAAGGAGCGAAGATGCTCAATCGAACTTCTGGAACCCAAAGCGGCTACCTGACACCTTCTCGCGCGCAAGCCCAAGCGCCTCGCCAAGAGTGTCGGCATTCATCTGCTCCTCGAGGAGCCGGTCCCTCACCACGCCGGTGATTATCGCCATCACCTTGATTGTGTCACCAAAGCCGGGGTCTTGTCTAGCGCCCCAAATCACATTGGCATCAACACTGATTCGGTTGGTCATCTGATCGACCACTTGACTAGCCTGTTCAAGGGTCATGTAAGGGCCACCTGTAACATGGATGAGCGCACCTGTCGCGCCCGCAATATCGATGTCGAGAAGCGGATGATTCAACGCCTCGTGAACGACCTCGTCGGGTCCTCTGTCACTCTCACCGTAGAGCATCATGGTGACTCCGCCATCTTCCATGATGGCGCGAACATCAGCAAAGTCGAGATTGATGAGGCTTGGAAGTGTGATTGTCTCGATGATTCCTTTCACGATTTCAGCAATCAACTGGTCCATGATGCTGAACGCCTCATCGAGTGGCAGGTTCGGCACATAGTGGAGCAAGCGGTTGTTGTCGAGAACAAGTACTGCATCACAGGTCTTACGAAGTTGGTCCAGCCCCTCAAGGGCTCGCTGCATCCGCTGTCGCCTTTCTACATGGAAAGGAGTGGTGACAATCCCGACTACAAGCGCACCAGAGCGTTTCGCCTCGTCAGCAACCACCGGAGCGATACCAGTGCCGGTCCCACCACCAAGTCCGGCAGTGATGAACACCAAGTCAGCGTTGTGAACAATTTTTGAAATGACATCGCGGCCAGCCTCGGCACACTTGCGACCCATCGAAGGGTCACCTCCTGCACCAAGCCCCCGAGTGATATGACGGCCAACCAACAATTTCTGCATCGACCGCGTATGGTCAAGATGCTGCTTGTCGGTGTTGATTGCTACTGTGATAGCGCCTTCGACGCCAAGGTGGGTAATCCGATTCATCGTGTTGTTGCCGCTTCCACCGCAGCCACAAATCAACAGACGAGGGTTCGGAACTCCGTACTCTCCCAACTCCTCATCGAGCAGTGTCGTGGCCCCTTGAACATCGACATCGCGCCGAATTTCGTCAACGAGTCCGCTGTAGTCGGCTTCTCCCGACGCACTGCGTCCCCCATCCATGGACGTCACCTTCTCACTACCTACGTTATCATTCTCGCTCCTTCAAGGGTATAAACGGTTGTCGGTCAATGCTCGGACGCGCGAGCCGATTAGAGGCCCCTCAATAGAGCCGCGTATCTCTCGAATAGGGTGGGGAAAGGTCACCTCGAACACACTTGGGAAGACCCGGAAAATTGAGTGGAGTGCCATACGAAATGGGAGAGTAGTCCGGAAAGCGTCAAATGAGAAGGGGGGGTGGCAAGCCCATCCGCGCTTAACTCAGCTGGCTAGAGTGCCTGACTGTAGACTGGTCAACAGAACGGTTGTATTGGCAGCCATCAGGATGTCCCCGGTTCAAGTCCGGGAGCGCGGACCTCGATTAGCAGCGACTTTTGTCGGTCCGCTCTCCCGTTGACATTGAACTTCGAACTTCGACATCTAGTGGCTGAGACTCACGAATGATAGTCGATTGTCATCGTCGGTTTCTGCGGTGGTTGAGTCGCCTTGTTAGTAAGTGGATGAAGGAATGTTTGGCTGGCGTCTATGAGGAAGCGCCCGGAAATTTCCGTTCTTCCAAGAATGAGTCTGTGTCTCATCGCGGAACGGTCGACTAGACAAATTTCAGCCTTGAACAATTTTCCACCCACGACAATGTTGGTGACGATGACCGGCCGTTCTGTCACCTTGCCACCGGTATCCTTGATTCTGCGGAATCCGATAAAATCTGCCTGACACCACTTGCTTTTGGGCTGTAACTTGAATCGAATCTGCTCACCCGCATCGGTTTGAATGAACTCGATTATGTGGGCGTGCAGTGCGCAAGCACGCGCTCCTGTGTCGAACTTCGCCCGAAGGCGACGGACTCCCAAGTCGGGTAATGCTGCCCACTCTCGCCATCCGACCTGCCTCACAGCACCAACTCCAGCCGGCGCCGGCCCTCACACCCTTTGAAAAGATACTCCTAGCCATCATTCACTCTGTCTCGCACCATCCCCGATTATCCTCTCGACCCCCACTTCCTCTCACGCACGCACGCGAGTGGGTCTGTCCTGCACGGCGCAATGGTGAAATGAGACGGATGCTACCTTGTTAGTGATGAGCGGCTCTCGGACTCCTATCGCGTTGCTGTTCACATTGCTGATGCTCCTCTCCGCACCAGGCTCCATTGGAGAGGTTGGCGAAGTCGGAATTATGCAGGCTGATACCGAACAACCCTCCCACGAAAACAACACATTCTATCTCTGGGGTAGGGAGAACGCAGAGCCTTGTTGGGGCCACTTCAACGGTACCGATGCTGGTAGTGCGCCTGACGGTTATGGTGAGAAAACACAGGGCAGCGGAAAGATGGAAGTTGAGTGGACTTGCCGTATGGACCCGCCATTGAAGGATGATTTCGCATTAGCAGAAGGTGATGACATCACGATCCACCTGATGGTCGACCTCGCTGGGGAGTGGGAGAACGGACAAGGCGGTTGCAACGGTGACTGCGAGAACCTCAACATCTCACTGATGAAGGGAAGCATGGTTGTCGCCACCGAAGAGAGGAGCGGTCTCGCAAGCGGTGAGAATGAG
>CAUZUN010000031.1:0-6914 GCA_963583115.1 Candidatus Thalassarchaeaceae archaeon | reverse complement strand
AAGAATCTGCTCGACTGAAATTTCCCCTGACAACACATGGGCTGCGAAGATGTTGCCAAGTGTGGAATCCTCCCAACCCGGAACGAAAAGTGGAAGGTTGGATTGGGCGGCTGCAAGTAACCACGAATTTTCTGGGTCGGCGTCCCAGTCAAGAGCGCCTGATAGAATGAGTTCATACAGGTATTCATGAGGCAATTTTGGCTCGCCATTGGACCACAATTTGACGAGCGGCGCTTCGACTTTTCGAATCGCCGCTCCCTCGGGAAGAGTCCTATTGGTAATTCGATTTTCCAATTGGGATTCTTGCTCCGCTGAGAGGGAACGCCAATCTTCGATTTCACCATATTCTGAGTGGGCGACGAGGTTGAATAAATCCTCCTCGAGATTGGCGCCGGTACAGGTGATGGCCGCAATTTTCCCGGCTCGAATCGCCGGAGCCAATGAGCGGCCGATCTCAGCGGTCGACATCGCTCCAGCGAGAGTGACCATCAGGGCGCCACCAGAGTCGACAAATGTTGTCAGCGAGCGTGCGGTCTTGGCCAACTCTCCAGCATTGAAGTGGAGGAAGTTTTCCTCTACGAATTCACGAACACCCATCTCATTCACCTACGACAAAATCGAACACGCACATCTCACTCACCGTTGATGAATCTCTTGAGCGAGTCCTTGCGCACCAACTGAATTCCCGGACAGACCCGTCTTAACTCCTCATGGATGTGGTCGGTAATCTGGTTGGGGTCTGCATCCCCACAAGTGAAAGCGTCGATTGCAAGTAGCCCGCGCTCCGAGTAACAGTGCGCGCTCACATGGCTTTCATCGAGTAAGATTACTGCCGCAAATCCGGGTGGACTAACAGAGCCGTCAAACGGTTCCGCATGAGCGTGCACCTCTCGGGCACCTGCCTTTGCAGCCGCCTCGCTGAGCAGCGCCAGCATCCATTCGGCATCGTTTCCGTTTGGACTCACATAGCCGATGTAGTCGAGTGTGACATGCTTACCCTTGCTCACGCCACCACCTCCAATCGGATTCGCCGCGCCAGATGGGCTGCAACAATCTTGGTCGCCAACATGGCTGCAGTGAACTGGGTCAACGGACTCTCAACGCCCGGAACTATCTCGACGACATCCGCCCCCAAGACCTGAGCTTCTGGAGCAGCAAACAGCGCCTCAATCACCTCAACAGCCTGCCAAAATGCGAGCCCGCCGGGAACTGGAGTGCCAGTCGCTGGCACAAGTGAGCCATCGAGCCCGTCGACATCCAAGGTCAGCCAGACCGGCCCCTCAATCGCTGACAACTCATCGAGAAGTCCATTCCAATGAATCTCACCAGCACATGGAGATAGAAGGTCACGGGCAAACCAGGTGGTCACCCGTTCATCCTCGGAAATGAATGCGGCCTCCTCACGGCTGAACGCCCGTACCCCGACCTGAAATAACCGACCGACCCCTTCGTCGAGCGCTCGGCGCGCTGCGCAAGCGTGGCTAAACGGCTCGCCATTCAACTCATCGCGCAAGTCAGCATGAGCATCGATCTGCACCAATGTCAAATCTGCTAATCCAGAGGCTGAATCCTCATTCAGAATCGGATGTCCAGCAAGCGCCCGAATCTCAGCCGGCAACGAACCGTGCTCACCGCCAAGAATCAGCGGAAAGCAAGAGCCATCCATCCAGCGACGGCAGTACTCCTCGATGCCATCCAACTGCGCCTTGAGAGTGCTTCCTTCACCATCCCAAGCCTCCGCCGTGTGAATCTGAAAACCGGCTGGTAAATCAGCACCCAGCAATGGGTCAAAAGTTTCGACCTGAGCAGACGCTTCAATGCACGCTTTCGGGCCATTTTCCGTGCCCTGCCCGTAGGAGGTCGTGAGTTCGTAAGGGAGAGAGAGGACCGCAACATCCGCACCTTCATCCCCCGTTCCCGGAAGACCTAGGAAATTTCCTTTCCCCAACTGCTCGTCCATGCTTCCCGCCGCCCCCTCGCCGGCAACCCGTTTTATTATGCGCGCAGCCACATATGACGGGAAAAGCGGCTTGTACTCGCGTCAAATTCTTGCCAACTACGACGGCAAAAGCGGCTTCTTCTTGCGTCAAATTCTTGCTCATTTTTGGCTGTTCAGACGGCCCGTAGGGCCGATTTCCGCGCATTGTTGATATACAACGGAGTACAGATTAGTTAGTGCCCGAGGCAGTAATGCGTCTCTGCGACGCGGATTTGGGTGGGGGAAATCAGATGGGAATGACACTAGCAGAACTGACGGAGGCTATCCGCCGACACATCGATAGAGAGATGGAAAAAACAGTAGCCGAAAGCATGGCTGAACACGCGCTCGGATTCTTCGGTTATTACGACCGAATCATCGACAATGCGCTGGAGCCGACCGACCGAAATTTGTTCTACATGTTTCAGGATTATGATTTGCTGACCACCGAGTCCGAAGAGACCACCCTTTGGGACGGTCGTGAGTGGCGAATTCACTATTGGAAATTCAAGGCTGAACTCGCTGATAAGGCGAAGGTCTACCTTGAGGAAGGCGATGTTGAGGAGGAGACTGTGGTCGTGAACATTTACGATGATATTCCTTCTGACATTTGGAATCGAAGCGATGATGGCTACGAAGAGCCCCTCTTCTAAGGTGTAAACCGCGAGTGTTAGGATTCATTAGGGAACAGACCGAAGGTCTGCATATGAACAGCACTCACCGCCCATTGATACCGTTGCTCACAATGATGCTCCTGCTGGGTGCAAGCGCTTCTATGATGGTTGCAGCAGATGGCACCGGAGGTGTGCTTTCCATCAAAGTGGATTGGCTCGACCACAACGGAGATAATGCGGCGGACAACTCCTATGTTTTGAGCATCGATGGAACCGCCCCTGCACCCGGAAATTGCTCACTCTCTGCCAAACACTTCGACTCTGAAGATGTCGCACTCGGGAATTGGACATTCACTTGGGGTGACCCAAATTATTCACTCGTCCCTCTCGATTCCAACAACTATCGCGTCACCCTGCCCACCAACCTCTCCTTCGATGACTCGGTCGAACTCACCGCCACATGTGGTTCGGAATATGTCGATACCTCCCGAATTGTAGATGTGACTCTTTGGAATCAACCGCTGGCCGACCATGAAATCACCATCACCACCGATTGGACACTGCGCCATGAAATTGAAAACGAAACCAGTGAAGAGTATATGCTTGAATTTGCTGGCCAAGGCTGGCAGCAACGCGCTGACGGAGTGTTGCTACACGATGAATTGGGTTCAGGCACATTAACAATCGATGAGACCGCGGCCGATGGAACCAACATATACATGCTCATCAACCTCGATAAAATCTGGCTCAACGAGACGATGACTGGTGCTGAAATGACAAGCCAAATCTTTGAGATGGCAGGCGCTGGCAACATGACAATCAGCAGCCAAGAAGATGGCACTAACACTCTCATCACCGCGAATGTCGTCGAGTCTTACATTCTTCGTTCGGTGGTCAACGGAATCGTCGAGGCGCAATTCCACATGGAGGCAAATGGAAACCTGAATATCAGCTCGGTCACTAATGATTCAACCACTCAACTTGAAGGCGACCTCTCACTTCTGCTAGTGGAGTACCACGAAATGGATGGTGTCCGTCTACGCGATTACTCCGAATTCCAGGCGACTGCAGAACTAGAAATTCAAGAAGACGGTGCCTATATTTTCATCGATGTATCTGAGATTTACAACCTCAATCATGAAGAAAATGGAGTACTTATCGCCCAGCACGAACGGGTCCAAGGTGATGGAACCTTCTTCTTTTCGGATACTAACGATGACAACGGCTCACTTGTCGTCAATGGCGATATCCTCGTCTTCAAACAGGAGACGATTAACTACACGAAAATCGCAGATTCAATTCACATCGACGGTGACATTTCCGGTGCCAGCACCGGAACTTTCGGAATCATCAACAACATCGAAACTACAGGCGATGCAGCAAATTCAACGGGTGAAATCTGGCCTGTCAATGTCATTCACAATGAGGTCTGGCGAAACCTAACCGCCGGCGGCGTTTTCGAAGGATTCGGTAGCAACCAATACTACAACGAGACCTACGACTACGAGGTCATCTTTGAGAACTGCACCAATCGAACTGTCAACTACCGCTGGTACGAACAATCCGAAAACCCGAGCCAAGGAGAAGAGTGGCCAATAGATTCACCTTTGAACTGGGAAATGGAAACCACCACCCCGGCGACAGAGTGTGCCATTGAGGAGGAGCAGGGCGACGAGGTCTCAGACCTTGGAAACCTCAACATCAGCCGTGAAACTGGATTGGCCCCGGCAGTACTTCTGGTAGGCGACAGCATCGGTCTTTACAGCAGCGAATTCATGCACCTCGAAATAACCGCGGACAGCTACGAAGTCTACACCCGCGACGGCCACACGATGGATGTCACCCGCTGGTCAGGAAGTTACGGTGAAGATGGCAGCAACGCGTCTGGATTGGTGGTAAATGACGGTATTTTGGCCGGGCTTGTAGCAGAGGTCAGCAGGGCAGTCTTCGTTGACATAGACGATGAGCAGGACGCTTGGTTTTGGGAGAATCAATCGCTTGAAAGAGTGCTTTCACCGAATATCATTTCGGCATCGGAGAACACCGCTCCAGTCATCGCTTCCGTGTCATTGCAAGAAGGGACTATTGTCAACGAGGGCGGAAATCTCGTGCACATACAGGTGCAGATAGACGACCCCGATTGGAACATGCGGACCGTGACAGTGGACCTCTCAAACTTCGGCTTGGGAAGTGTGGAGTTGAACGACCTCGGGCTTGACGGCGACATCATCGTCCACGACGACAATTTCACCGGTTCATTCGTCTACTTCGGAACTGACGCAGGCAACATTTCGGTCGACATCACCGCCACCGACGCCTGGACTAGCACCACCTTGGCAAACACCCTACCCGTTAACCACCGTGCCCCTCGATTAATCGACTTCACTCTCAACCCCGACAGTGTGGTACGAGGCCAAAATTTGTCCGTTTCAGTGCGTGGATTTGACTCATTGGAAATCGACAGTATTGCGATTGATTTGCGCGGCGAAGGAGGAGAGTTGTTCGAACTCACTTGTGAGGCGTGTGCCGCAGGAAGCAGTTCGGGCGCAATTTGGTCCGGAAATGTGACGATTCCAACTTCGGTTACACCTGGAGAACTGCTTCTTCCGGTTCGGCTGGAAGATAGTGCTGGTGGATATGCCACCGTCACAAGGCTCCACACAGTGAGTGCAACGGCAGGAGTTGGCGGAGATGCGTGGGATGCGCTGACGGTTCCGATTCCGGCACTCGATGTCATCAACGAAGGCCCATCGATATCAGGCTTCACGATTCTCAAGGATGGCTCACCAGTCGAGAACATCCTCGTTCCGGATGTTGGTGATGGCTCGTCTACCTATGTGCTGACGGTCAACGCTTCCGACCCAGATGCGATTACAGTCGTTCAAGCAAAACTCGGAATGTTAGCGCCGATTGGTCAAGACAACTCTTGGCTCTCGATGAGTGATGATGGAACTGGTGCCGACGAGGCTGCCGGGGACGGAGTATTCAGCATCGAAATCACAGTCAGGGAAGGGTTGCCAACCGATGCTGTCGAGTTGCAATTCCGGGGAATCGATGTCTTCCTCGCCACCACCTCACCCATCCACACCGAGACAGTCCAACTAAGCGAATATGATGTTGGGCCAGCGACCAATCCCGGTGAAGTGCTCTTCAATTTCTCTTCGGCTACAGCGGTCATTCTGATTCTCCTGGGGATACTTTTGTTCGGTGGCGGGATTGCGCTTGTAGTAATCATGCGGAAGAGCGGTGACTTTGGTGAGCAACTCGGAATTGCCTCCGAATTCGGTAAACAGGGTCCCGAATAAACACAGTTTTTGGTAAGCGGGTGAGGCGCTCGCACGACTCTTATCGATTGAAATTAGAGTGCGAGCGCCGAGAATTGAACTCGGGTTCAGGCGTTGGCAACGCCCGGTGATAGCCGCTACACTACACTCGCTGTAATCAGTCGCCACTGCCCTGCCGTTAATACGGTTGCCGACCAACAATCCACCCGAATTCTCAATGATGTACTCCTCTCACACCATTCAGTTATCAATCAATCAATTCAAGTCGCAAACCCCCATCCCGAGCCGGGAACAGTATGAGTGACATACGAACTATCTACGTGGGAAGGAAACCTGTCCATGTCTATGTGGCAGCGGTTCTGCACGCAATGCAGGCGGGTGACCGTGAGGTAGAACTCGTGGCGCGAGGCAACGCGATTCGAACTGCCATCGACACCGCAGAAATATGCCGCCGGCGCAACGGCCACATCGCCGGTCTGCTACCAGCGGAGATGAACAACAAAGGAGTCGAAATCGGCACAGAAGAGGTTGAGATGGACGATACAACCCGAATCATGAGTTGTATCAAAATTAAACTCGAAGGGGTCGGCGATTTCCCTTCCGAAGAAGAGTAATCATTCGCCTAACTCAGCCTGCTCGACCAACTCGCGGACCTTCATTTCCAATACTTTCCGAGTTGTCCGATACTCCTCGATTGAACCACCGTAAGGGTCCGGAATTGCCCAGTCGTCATCAATAGTAAGTTCTGGGCATTTTACACCACATCCCATGCTGATTACTAAATCCCATTCAGCCGCATCGAAATCGCCGGTCAACCGCGGCTGATGATTACTGATGTCAATCCCCTTTTCAGCCATTACTGCGACAGAGTGGGAGGCTACCGAAGTGGAGCCGTGAGTGCCACAGGAGGAGGCGGTGAGCCCGAGGTGGTTGGCCCATCCTTCAGCCATCGGACTTCGACAGGAATTCCCGACACAGACGAACAAGACTCGCATGAAAGTGAATCACGCCGACACTACATCAAGGGTGCTCTTTGCC
>CAUZUN010000030.1:0-6922 GCA_963583115.1 Candidatus Thalassarchaeaceae archaeon | reverse complement strand
TCAGCGGCCGGAATAGAGCGGCTGTCGAGTTCGAGAGTGATGAGCGATTCGGATGCTCCATCATCAGTCCAGTGGAATCGGTAGCGTTTGTCGGTCAACTTCTCCCACATTGAGGTGGCGATACCTGCTGCAATAGCCGGATGTGCGCGGTCACGGACCAACAATTTCGCAGACTTGTCACTCGCGCTCAATAGTTCCAAGCTTCCAAGACCTCTCAACTGCAGGTCTTCATTGGCCCACTCCAACTGCTTCTGTTTCCGTTTGAAGAAGGGTTTCGGTGATTCCCTGTCGGCAGCACTTTGACGCCATTCTTCACTCTCTGCGGCGGCGTGAGCGAGACGACGGCCGAGGGTCAGTTGCAGTTGCTCCTCGATATCACCGATCCAGAGTTCGAATTCAGCAACGCGGAGAAAATGAGTAGCAACACGGTGAGAACGCGTCTCAACAATCAAACCTCTCTTCGTTGGCTGAAATCGCAGTTCAAGCGCTTCTACAAGCCAAGGAGTACGCTCGTCCGCAGACTCGTCAACTATTGGCACAAGTAGCGCTCCGAGGTTCACTGCCATTGAGGTTTCTGCGTATCTGCTCAGCGAATCTATGGAATCGTCTATTGATCATCTATATCGGTTACGCCGACTCCAGTTTGGGTCCTCTTTGTCCTATCGCCAGGCCTCTTCGCAAATCCTTCTTCTGACTTGATTGAGTGCGTGGGAATACCTCGCTGTTGAGGCGAGGTGTCCATCATCGGCACTCTTGGGCTTGGCTGCCCCACCCCATCTTGATGGTCGCCCAATCTGGACCGTATTTGACGCCCACGGTAGGCAGCAGGACCGATGAGCCTCTCAAGGGTCCTCATCTCTTTGTCAACAGGTTTTGGCCGCTTATTCCACCATTCGATTGGAAGCGGCTTTGAACGCGCAGGCTTCTTTGACTTCAAGTCGCGACTCCTTCTGAGCATCCTTTCCCTCACCTTCCGCTCACTCTCTTTTGGAAGTCTTACCACCAACCAGCCGGGGAGGCCGAGGTCATAGACAACGCCATTGATGGTGACTAGGAGGCCAGAGATGAGAAGGTGTGTTCCGACGGGTATTCGGTCTCGGTCGAAGGTGACTTTGTTTCTTTTCAGCCGCTTCGAATAGGTAATCATCGCTTTTTGGTCCCTGTGTTTGATTACTCGTCGTTGTTGTCGCCGTAACCTGTGAGATATGATATGAAGTCCACAAAGTGAGATGAAAATCACCACTCCAATTACGATTTCATCCGACCTTGACCATGCTATGATTCCTAGTAATCCCCACAGAGGTAACAAAACCAACCAATTGAACATCCTCAGAACGAGTGATGGTTTGTATTTGGGAGGTAGGTTTCGTTCTACCGACTCGTGTGCCGCAATCATCACATTCGCATTGAGAGCCTCATCCATGCCACTCTTGACAGTAAGTGCAGCGATCGGGTTTACTGGTGCGTCATCGATCCACTTTCTACTTCGTCTAGATGAAGTGTTGTTCAGAGCAGATTCCAATTCGTCAGAAGGTGATGAAAAGCCGAGAATCCCACCTAGTGCTCTCACGCGCGGGTCTTCCGAGGCAGTCACCTGTAATTCTTCGAAAATATCGAGGGCGTCAAACCACTCCCCCTGGTCGATTAAACAGAGAGATACAGCAATCCTCGCCCTTGCCGAGTCTGGGTCTTGACGAACACATTCGAGTGCGAGGTCAAGCGCTTCACTGTGACGCCTTTGAGCGCGGAGTTGCGCTACCGAACTGAGCATCGCAGTTCGCCCGAGCGGGTCTTTGTGAATATTCTCAATTTTGGTAAGTGGGTCCCATGAACGGAGCCGTTTGTGATATTCCTGAAGAAGGTCGAGAGATGAGATATTCTCCCAATCGTAGAAGTCATCCTCGGTAACTCCTCCAGCCCAAGGGTCAATCCATTCTGCAAGGAATGCGAGAATCTCTGGCTCATCATATCCTTCTGGCTGTTCAAGGCCTCGTAGCGCTTCGCGCGCTGCATCGAGCCTTCTACAAGCGATGTGACCGGCGGCAATAATCATCCGCGCCTCATCGTCTTCGCCGCCTTGTTGAGCCAGTAATTTTCTCGCTCCATCTATCGCTTCAGGCCACAGGCCGCGTATCGCACATTCCAACATCCGCGCTCGTCTTTTTTCCATCTGAATGACTAATTGGTCGCCCTTGACAGATTCAGTTTGAAACCTGCACAACGCATCCAAATCATCACGGAAGGCTGCTGATGAGATATAATTCCGCATCCAATCGCCACCTCCGGCAAGGATAACGCCCTCTCTCCTTTCATCTGGTGAGAGGTCAAACCGCAGTTGCTTCAGCCGATTGAGTTTCCCCATGCTCAAAACCCAGACTAACAGGAAAATCGCTTGACCAGCCGCGATGAACTGCCAAGTTTCCTGCAAAAGTACCTCCTCAGCTAAGTATGGAGATGTAGTTCCGTACGGCATCAAATGGCTGAATTCCTTGTAAGTTTGAAGAATTAGAAGTAGCACAGTATAGCCGCTAAACCCGGCCAAGCCGAAGAAGAGAACTTTGCCTTGCACCTTCCGTTCACTACGAATTTCTCGCGGGCGCGCCAAGATGACCCCCCCAATACCGCCAAAATTCTGGCCTCCGAGGAAGAGGTTCCGGGTCAATTCGAAAATGAAAGCCAACCCTACGATTGCAACATTCATCATCAGGTATGAAGCGAGAGTGATTTCTAGTGCTTTGAGCGAGATGACTTTTTGCAGAATCGGATTATTCTCAACCAGTTGGTAAATTTCCCAGCCGATGATTCCACCCAAATCCAACATGCTGTTCGCATCGGCTGGATTTTCTAGTTCGACATAAATTAAGGTGACAATTCCGTTGATTGCGGTCAGCGGCATTGTGGCTAGGAATACAACGATGATAATCGCTGTGAATCGCTTGGCCAGACCGGGTGAGTCGGGGTCGATGGCGGTCGGTTTCCCTGTGAAAGTTCTCCATTTGTTGACCAAAAGTGTGTTCCAGGAGGCGCCCATTATTCGGCCGTAGGCGAGAATAGTTGGTGCCATGAAAGCCAGAACCGCATATCCTATCCATTTGGCGAGAGTTGTTTCGTCAACGCCACCACCGGACTTTTGGTATCCGATGTAGAGTACCGCTCCTGTCGCTGCCAGCACTACTAACATCGTGACGGCAGTCCCGTAGAGCCGCTTGCCCAAGGACATCGTAACCATCTCCTTGGATGTTCCACTGAGTTGGGCGTAGAGAGTTACAAACGGCGAAATGAGAATCGGGAAGGCGACTAAAACCGCCATGATGTAAAGGACCGGCTCATAGTATTCGTCAGGTCGAATGAGAAGTTCGGCAACAATCAGTAAAATTCCGGCCATTGCTAACAAATATGCAACCATTCCTATGCTTACACCGGGAGTTGAGAGCAATCGCATCACATCCCCCTTCGTCTTTGTCAATCGATGAACCTCGTAGACCTCATCGTCTGTTTCGAAGGCGACTTGGAGATTGGACAGAGAGGCTGGTAACAGAACTCTCCAGAGAATCAGCGCTGCGATTATGGAGATGAGGAGAGGCAAGAGCAAAACCGGGTCAAACACATTCGCTGAAATCACAGTGACTTCGGCAGAAACAGTTGATGGGAGGAAAATTAGGAATGCCACAAATGGCAACATGAATGAGGCGCAGAACACCTTACCTCGTTGCCTCAGCATGAGAGCCCCTCACCGTTCGACTTCTAAGCGATTCGCCCGACAAGAGTCGCTAGCGACTCTCCCATGCGTAGGCGAGTCGAACATTTTTCCAGAGAAAATTAACGGAAAGCAGAACGGAAACTAGGGTTGATCTCAAAAGGAAATCTAGCCATATCAACTCGCTTTGAGGAACCTCTCAATGCGATCGAATGCTTCCTTCAGTTCGTCAATGCCCGGAAGGAAGACCATCCTCACAAATCCCGTGCCATATTCGGTACTGAATCCAGAACCATGGACCATGAGAACTTTCTCCTGATGGAGCAATTCAAGAACGAACGCCTTGTCGTCTTGCGCCCACTTTGGGTGGGTCAATTTGGCGAACAGGTAGAATGCTCCATTTGGAGTTTGAGTCTCTATTCCGTCTATAGACTGAATGCGCTCTATACAGTAGTCCCGTTGCGCTAACAACCGCTCCCGATACTCAGCCATCCATTCCCGCGGACCTTCAAGACCTGCGAGATATCCCATTTGACCCGGTGTTGTAGCACACAATCGAGCTCGCATCAACCGTTCCATTCCGTCCCTGACCAGCACGAGTCTGTCGGCTGGGTCATAGAGCGCCAAGAAGCCGATTCGCCAGCCAGGTGCATAGAAGACCTTCGAAACTCCGTTCAATGTGATTACTGGGACTGACGAGTCTAGTCGCTGAGCCATCCCGGCGCATGAAAAGTGGTCACCGGCGAAATTCAACCCATCGTAAATCTCGTCAGCGATGATTGTACAGTTCGGCCACTTAGCAGCAATATCCAGCAAACCGGTAAGAGTCGCCTCATCGGTGATTCCACCAGTCGGATTGTTGGGATTGATGACAACGAGCAATTTCACACTGTCATCCATTTTCGCTCGAATATCATCGAGGTCAACTCGCCAACCATCATCTGGATCCAACCGATATTCGACCGTGCTTCCACCAAAGAGTGGAGGGTAGGTCATGTAGGGTGGATAATGAGGTCCAGGTGAGAGAACCTTGTCGCCCGGTTGAAGGAATGCGGCGAAAATTATCTGCAATGCTTCGGTCACTCCGTGACAGACATAGACATCATCTGCAGAGCAGTCCCACCCTTTGCTTGTTTCGTCAGCAGCGATTGCAGCCCGCAACCTCGGAAGTCCGTAGGAGTGGGAGTAACCGTTTTCCTGTCTCCCAAGTGAACTTTGGAAAGCCTCGACCATGTGTGCCGGCGTGGGCAATCCGGGGTAGGCGAGTGGGTCACCGATGTTCAGTTTCAAAATTTTATGGCCAGCTCTCTCAAGTTCGGTTGCAGGCACAACGACATCGCGGATTGCATACTCAATATTTGCCGCCCGCGCAGCCACTGGTATCGGGTCCAATCTCTCGCCTCCACATGTCCCGAGTCGGTATCCCGTTCTCACTTTGTCGCCGGGGTGACTCCACCCATTTTGCAGACAATCTGGAAATGTTCCTCTGGCACGGGTTGCACACTGAGCCGCTGACCCTTGCGCAGTAACGGCATCCCCTCTAAGGCTGGGTTTTCCTTCATGGTGGGCAGAGAAACCTCAACTTTGAAGGCAGAAACAGGCTCTATATCAACCATGAACCAGCGAGGGTTTTCGGGGCTGGATTTCTCATCAAAGTAATTCGAGGAGGCATCCCAACTTGTAAAGTCGGGATATCCTTGTTTGCTCACCTGAGCGACACCTGCAACATGAGGTGGCTTGCAGTTGGAGTGGTAGAAAAGGACGAGGTCGCCGACCTCAAAGTCATCTCTCATCATGTTGCGCGCCTGATAGTTTCGCACACCATCCCAATGGGTTGAGCCATCTGTGACGAGCTGTTTCCAAGGGTAAACATCGGGCTCGCTCTTCATCAGCCAATAGTTCACCATTGAGGATAGCCGCTTGCCGCCGGCACTTTGACTTCACCCATCAAACATCTAAGAGTGTGGAGTAGAATAGAATGCCTCTTCACTTTCGCGAGTGAACTTGCCCGCAGGGTCCAATCGAGCGAGGTCGATTGATGTCGATTTCCACGGGAAATCTTCCTCCCGAGCGACATGACTCACATCAAAAAAAGCAACGCTACCGCTCGCTGTGGTGGGCGGTGTCTACCACGCATCGTGGTCAGAACCCATCGCCGAAGGGGCGAGCACAACCTCTTCGTCTTCTCCTTTGGCGATGAGGCGGGCAGTCCGTATCATCGAAGCAGAACCACCGGTAAGGCCTATTCCACTTTTTACGAAGAATGCGAATATCGCCGGCAGTAGGAGAAGCGCAGATGCAGCGGCGACGATGAGCAGCACGATGATGACAGACACGAATGGCTTGAGTGCCGGAATTGGAATCAGGTATGCTGTTGCTAAACCTGCACAGGTGACGACAACCGCCTCGAACAATGACATCCCTGTTGTGGTACAAGCTTCCTTGATGGCATCTAATGTGCCACCCAGTTCTCGAACTCGATTTGCTATGTGAATTGAGAAATCAACACCGACACCAACGAGAATCGAGCCGATCATCACTGTAACGAGTGAAAGTGAAACATCCATCTGCTGCATCACCAGCCATTGCATCGCCACTGTGAACACGACAGGAATTGTCGTCAAGATGGCAAATTTCGGGTCTCTAAAGAATATTGCAAGAGTGAGTACTGTTGCAATTAGAGCGAATGCAAGTGAAGTCCATTGTGAGCCGACAATCAGTTCGTTCACTTCGATAGTGACCGCTGCCACACCAATCAGTGGAGATGAAGCGATTCCTCCGGGATAGTTTAGGTCAGCGTGAATGTTGACTTCGTCGACAGCCAATTTGGTCTCTTGGACATTCATGAATGGCATATCGATGTAGATCAGACTACGTTGGAAAGTCTCGTTGATGAACAGTTGCCTAGTCTCTTCCGTCAGTGAGGAATAGAATACATCGAGAAGGAAAATCTGCACTCGTTTGTTGGCATCATCTTCAGTGTTGAAAGTAGTCAACACGCGCCAAAATGTAGCGTCTTGTTCGTGTTCCTGGTCGAATATGACATGGCAGACCTCGTTACCAGTACCGCCGGGCACAAAGTCACAGAATGGCAACACAGAAGTGCCGCTTAAATTAACTGACACACCGACTGATTTCATCAAGAAAACGATGCTGACTGCAGTGGTCTTATCGACCGAGTCGGTTCTATTTTCGAGCAATTCAATATCCTGTAATTTGGCGAAC